>CATPBC010000053.1 GCA_955652195.1 uncultured Xanthobacteraceae bacterium
CGGCAATTTTGCTCGGGCTTGGGCTTAATCTCGCAAGCTGTGGCGGTTTTGTCGCCGATCATTGGCCGCATTGGGCCGGCGGCATGCCCGCCAATGTGCCGCCGCGGCCGGGCGCTCCTGGTTATGCTGACTTCATTGCCCACGGCCAAGCTAAACCGGAGCAAGCCAAACCGGAGCCAGCCAAGCAGGACGTTGTCAATAATGCGAGTTCGAAGCAGCCTGTTGTGCCAGCTGCACAAACTAGCTTCGAGCAAGCACCCCTTGCGCAACAGCCGCTAACATCCAGCGCGCAGATCCGTGGCGCCACGCCGCAGGAAGATCTCTCTCGAGATTCCAGCGTCGTGAATGGCGGGCTCTACTAAAGCGCACTCAAGCGACGCCGGCGCGCAGCAGATCGTGGAAATGCACGATGCCGACCGGCCGGTCCGCTTCCACAACAATCAACGCCGTGATTTTCGATGCATTGAGAATCTGCAATGCCTCGCTGGCCAATTGGTCGGGGCGAACGGTTTTTGGGGAAGCGGTCATTACGTCATCCACCATCGCCTGCAACAAATCCGCGCGCATGTGACGACGCAAATCGCCGTCAGTGATCACGCCGGCGAGCTTTCCCGTCGCTTCGATGACGGCGACACAACCAAATCCCTTGGCGGACATTTCCACGATCGCTTCTGACATTGGCGCGGCGCGCGCGATCAGCGGTATGGCATCGCCTGGATGCATCACATCGCGCACGAATTTCAATGCCGCGCCCAATTGGCCGCGCGGATGAAAGACTCCGAAATCGACGGCGGTGAAGCCGCGGCTTTCAAGCAGCGCGATGGCCAAGGCATCGCCAAGCGCGAGCTGCATCAACGACGAGGTCGTGGGCGCCAGATTATGTGGACAGGCTTCGCGTGCCGAAGGCAGCACCAGCACGATATCGGCGGCTTTACCTAGCGTGCTCTCAAGATTGACTGTCACGGCGATGAGCGCGATGCGAAACCGCCGCGAATAGTTGATCAGGTCCTTTAGCTCTTCGGTTTCGCCCGACCACGACAGGGCCAGCATAACGTCGTCGGACGTGATCATGCCAAGGTCGCCGTGACTGGCGTCGGCGGCATGCACGAAGAAGGCCGGAGTTCCGGTCGAGGCGAGCGTCGCCGCGATCTTGCGCGCGACGTGGCCAGATTTGCCCATTCCAGTGACGATAACCCGGCCTCGCGCCGCGCGAATGGTTTCGACGGCGGCGGTGAACGGCGCCGCAAGGCCATCCGCCATCGCGGCGGCAAGCGCGGCTAAGCCGTCCGACTCCGTCTCTAAGGTGCGGAAAGCGGAAGCAAGATGAGCGCTCAAAACGGGCTTCGGCTTTCTCGCGTCGGACGCGCTCATTGGCCTTCTCCCCACACTCGAACTGCAACACAACTGAGGCGTCGATTACGTTTGTCCAATGCGTTTTATTTGCCCCAAGCGGCGAACGCATCGGCGAATGCGCGATTGCCTGGCGGCCCCTTCTCCAGTGCAAGAATGGCGCGCCCGCCATTATTATACACGACGGGAATATCGAACCATGATCGGTCCTTGAGAAGTTGCAGGTTACGCTGCACGTCGGCGTCAACCGCCGACAGGCCGATCAGGAAGAAACCGTTGGTTACCTTCACGGCGAGCCCAGCGAGCGGCACGCCGCGCGCCTGCTCGGATTCTTTCATCAAAACACCCGGCACATTGGCAATGCCGCCGCCTGCAAAATCCGCCGGCAAGTTGAACATGATTTCGATCGTGTGGCTGGCCGGAAGCGCTTGATCGGTATTGCGGCGTAGCGACCAAGTGAGGGTCATATTCCGGTCGGGAATCGTGACATCGGCGCGAATCTGAAGTTCCGGAGCGAGCCCGCTGCCGGGCGAAACCGTTTCGGTCCGCCACACCGCCGAGCCGACATATTGTTTGCCCTGCGGATTGGCCGGATCCTCCTCATAGAGCACGACGCGCTGCGCGAGCGCAGGTCCACTCTGGTCCTTCGGCGTGGCTGCAGTCGGCGGCTGACGAGTTTGCTCTTGCGGCACGCGGCCGGCGAATTTCGGATCGCCCGTCGGCGGCTGAGCCGTTTGCGTTGGTTTCGACCGCATATGGGTGAGGAACTGATAAAGCCCGCTGATATTGGGCCACTGCCACGACGCCATCGCCCCGAGGCCGGCAACAATAATTAGTATCGCCGCAAGCTTGGCGAGACCGCGATAAGAGCGTGGCGGCCGCGGCTTCCGATAATGCTCTGCTGGTTCGATTGAATGCTGCGGCTGGTGCCGATTTAATTCAATCTGTTCCTGGTGATCGAGATCGTATCCCTGTTCGAGTCCATGCAACGGCGGCGCAACGTCCTCGACCAGATCGGAAGACTGTTCATTGTCAAAACGCTCGGCACCATCCGGCGCCACCGCCTCTGCGTCGGAAAATTCGTGCGTCGAGGCAGCCCCATAGGCGTTTTGCGTATTGCGAACTGGCGTCTTTCCCCTGTTTGCGGGGGCATCGAGATCATCCGCGGCGTTCGCGGCATTGCGAAAACCTTTGAATTCTTCGCGCGGTCTTTGCGTGGTTCGCGCGTTAAGCAGCCGACTGCGCGCGCTCGCCCGTGACTCAGCCAACGGCGCCTCGCTCGAGACCGATTCATTCACTCGGACGGTGGACGGCGCTTCCTTTTGCGCCGTTTCTGCGAATCTCGTCTCCGTACCCGACGGCGGCGGCATAGCGTTGGACAGTGCGCTCGAACGCTCGCGCCATCCCGGCGCTCCTGGGCTGGCGGACGAAGCGGCTCCGCCATAAGGGCGGTTCGTCGCATGAATCGACCGCGGCGCTGCCGGGCGCGGTTCACTACGCGCTTTGCGCACCGCCTCGGCCTCAACCTTGCGGATCGCGTCCTCCAGCGCCAGGCGCTCGCGGGTGATCTCGGCTTCGGAGAGCGGCGGGTCAATGCCGCGCAGCTGCGCCACCAAGGCGGCGCGGGCGCGCTCATAAAGCGTGCGCCGCGCTTCGGCGGTATTATTGGCAAGCCCCTCTACGGCGCGGGCGATGAGTGGATGATAATCTGCCATCGGCGGAGTTTACGCTGCGCTCACTAAACTTGCATCTTATGCTTCGAACGGATTGTGCATGAGGATCGTATCCTCGCGTTCCGGACTCGTGGACAAAATAGCGGCAGAACAGCCGATTAGCTCTTCCAAGCGGCGAACATATTTGATCGCTTGAGCGGGCAGATCGGCCCACGAGCGGGCGTGGGCTGTTTTCTCCCGCCAGCCCGCGATGGTTTCGTAAATCGGCTCAACGCGCGCCTGGGCGTGCTCGCTGGCCGGCAGATAATCGATCTCGCGGCCATCCAACCGATAGGCGACGCAGACCTTTATCTCGTCGAACCCGTCCAGGATGTCGAGTTTGGTAAGCGCGAGACCGTGGATGCCGCTGGTTCGCACCGTCTGCCGCACCAAAACCGCGTCGAACCAACCGCAGCGCCGCGGTCGGCCGGTGACGACGCCGAATTCCTTGCCGCGTTCCCCGAGCGTCTTGCCAATCGCATTGGTCTGCTCGGTCGGAAACGGCCCGGCTCCCACGCGCGTTGTATAGGCCTTACAAATGCCAAGCACATAATCGATGACGCCGGGGCCCATACCCGATCCGATGGCGGCTTGTGCTGCCACCGTGTTCGAGGACGTGACGAACGGATAAGTGCCGTGATCGATATCGAGCAGTGCGCCTTGGGCGCCTTCGAACAAAATGCGTTTGCCCTCACGACGCCGTTCATCAAGCAATGCCCACACCGAATCCATGTAGGGCAGCACCTTCGGGCTGACCGCAGCGAGTTCGTCGTACAGGTTTTGCGGGGCGACCTCGCTCATGCCAAGACCGCGCCGCAGCGCATTATGATGCGCCAGCAGGCGCTCGATCTTGCCGTTGAGCATCTGAAGGTCGGCCAGATCCATCAGCCGAATGGCGCGGCGGCCCACTTTGTCCTCATAGGCCGGACCGATGCCGCGGCCCGTGGTGCCGATCGCGCCCTTGCCGGATGCCCGCTCGCGCGCGACATCGAGTTCCTGGTGCAGCGGCAGGATCAGCGGCGTGTTCTCTGCGATCCGCAGGTTGTCCGGCGTGACGACGATCCCTTGCTTTTTCAGTTGCGCGATCTCGCCCAACAGCGCGTGCGGGTCGAGCACCACGCCATTGCCGATCACGGATAGCTTGCCCGGCCGCACGACGCCCGAGGGCAATAGCGACAACTTGTACGTGGTGCCGTCGATCACCAGCGTATGGCCGGCATTGTGTCCGCCCTGGAAGCGGACGACGATGTCGGCCTGCTCCGAGAGCCAATCGACGATCTTGCCTTTGCCCTCGTCGCCCCATTGGGAGCCGACCACGACGACATTTGCCATGAGGGAAGGGTCCTCAAAAGCCGATAATGATTACGATGGCTCGGATACTGGCTGCCGCCGGTCGTTCCGATACTGGATGATGCGCGGCGAAGCAAGGAAAACCCGCCTGCCCGCAGCGCCGGCAAGTCCCCGCAACGGCTTGGTTTTCACCGCAAAACTGCCTCGCTTTCACCCATTAACGGTACCGCTCCCGCCGCAGCAGGCCATAGCTGAGACGTTGCCCGCCGCTGCAGACGATATTAGCGCTGCCACGCCTGCGCGCTCAGTCATGCGACTTCAGGCCTACCGGCTTGGCTCATGCTGCGCTAGCTCACCGCCCTGTCCAAGTGAGCGCGAAAGATGACGCCACGGAACCAGGCCCAAACTTCGATCCGCACC
>CATPBC010000054.1 GCA_955652195.1 uncultured Xanthobacteraceae bacterium
CCATAGGGCCGTGTCGATTCCGCGCCCACATCGATGATGTCGGCGCCCTCGGCGACAAGGCGTTGCGCGTGCGCCAGCGCCGCTGTTGGTTCAAGGAAACGGCCGCCATCGGAAAACGAATCCGGCGTAACGTTAAGCACGCCCATAATCAGGGGGAGCCGCGCCTTGGCGAGCAGCTCGACTAATACGTTACCGGCGGATACCGCGGCGGAAGCAGCGCCACGGAGCGCGTTCGGGGCCATGGTTTTGGCCGCCATTGCAGTCGTCCTCAAGCTTATTGGCAGGCTCTCGCGGGCCTGCTTGCGTGGCTTTGCGCGGACCCTCGCATGGAGTCAAGCCGTCGCCATTGCTGAATGATGCGCCGCAGCGGCGGCGCGCGCCGGATCGCGGCGATCAATAGCGGATCACGGACGGCAGTTTCTTGGCATCCTCGATCCAGCGCGTAATCGTATTCACCGACGGCAGAATGCGGACCAATTTGCGCTTAGTATTAACGTCTGCCATTGCATCGGCCAATTTCTGCGGATTGCGATAGCGAAGTTCATTGACTGTCCGCACCCCTGCCGCGCGCAATAGCTCGGCGTATTCCCAGCCGACGCCTTTGAGCCGCATACGATCGGCTGCGGTCACCCAATCCAGCACGCTCTTCTCCGGCGCTCCGGTTTTCAGCGCGATCTTTAATCTCTGCTTTGGCGTCTTCGCCACACGCAACAAACTCACCGTGGTGCGAATGCCGTCCGATTTCAAAACGGCGGCGACATCGGTGCCGATCCCCTGAATTTCGGAAATGGGATACGCCATCCATGCCCCCTCAGCGCAATCTCGTCGCGACAATCACGTTCGTACTCAAACAAACTGGGAAAGCCCGGGAACTGCAGCCACGATCTCGCCGACTGCATCTTCGCCTGCCTTCTCTCGCGTATACGCAATCACCGCGCGGGTCACGCTCTGCACCTGACCCATGCTCAATCCGGCCGACATCATGCGCATGCCCGCGCCCATTACCCCGCCCATCGCTCCTGCCATCAGACCGGCGCTGTCACTTTCAGTTGCAGCGCGCTGCATCACCGCCTCGGCTCCCGGAAGTTTAGTCAACAGCGGTTGAACTTTGTCCGCTGGGCCTTCCTTGACCAGGAATTCGAGAATGATGCCGACGGCTTTTTCAGCGGTCGCACGATCTATGCCGACATCGGCAACCAGACGTGCGATCAGTTCGTCCATTACTCCCTCGCCAACCCCCGAAAGCTCCGTCGGGCGAGACATATTGTAGGGTCAAAGCCTGGGTGACAAGCAGGCGCATGTTCGAACGTGCACGAGCGTTGCAAAGTTGCAACGCGTACGAGGCGGGTGGCAATGACGGAGATCACGGATTATAAAAATTCGTCACATGCCGACGTTGCCCAGCGCGGCGATCAGCACGTATCGAGCGGCGATCAAATATGACAGCAAAATCATGAGTGCAAATGCCCTCTCTGCGGTCCTGGCTCACGTCGACCGCGAGCTCGACGCCAGTCTCGATCGGTTATTCGCCTTATTGCGAATTCAATCGATTTCGACGGATCCGGCTTATACCGCGCAATGCCGTAACGCCGCCGACTATGTGGCGGCCGATCTTGGCAGCCTCGGTTTCGATGCTGGCCCGCGGCCGACTGCCGGGCATCCGGTGGTGATCGGCAAAAGCCAGAACGGCGCCAATCGCCAGGGACCTCGTGTCCTGTTCTACGGCCATTATGACGTGCAGCCCGTCGACCCGCTCGACCTTTGGCAGACGCCGCCATTCGAACCGCGCATCGCGACAATCGACGGCGGACGCAAAATCATCGTCGCGCGCGGCGCCTGCGACGACAAGGGCCAGGCGATGACATTCATTGAAGCCTGCCGCGCGTTCAAGGCGGTCACCGGTGAGCTTCCGCTCGATATCACGATGATGATCGAAGGCGAGGAGGAGTGCGGATCGAAGCACCTGTTCGGCTTCGTCCGCGAAAATGCCGAGGAGCTCAAACGCGATCTCGCGCTGGTCTGCGACACCGGCATGTGGGACGCCGATACGCCGTCGATCACGACCTCGCTGCGCGGCCTCGTTTATGAAGAGGTGCGGCTGACTTGCGCGGATCGCGATCTGCACTCGGGCCTGTTTGGCGGCGCCGCCCGCAATCCGATCCATGTTCTCGCCGCCATTCTCTCGGCACTGCACCGCTCCGACGGCTCAGTCGCCATTCCGGGATTCTATGACGGCGTTTCGGAATTGCCCGCCGATATCAAAGCCGATCTCGCGGGTCTCGAGCTCACGCCGGAAAAATTTCTCGCGCCAATCGGATTAAAGATTCCAGCCGGCGAAAACGGTCGCCTGCTGATCGAGCAGATCTCGACGCGGCCGACCGCCGAGGTAAACGGCATTATCGGCGGCTATACGGGGTTGGGGGCCAAGACCGTAATTCCCGCCAAAGCCATGGCAAAGGTTTCGTTCCGGCTGGTCGGCGCGCAGGACCCGGAAAAAATTCGCATGGCGTTCCGCGAATTCGTGCGCACCCGCGTGCCGGCCGACTGCAGCGTCGAATTCGGTAACTTCTCTAGCGCCCCGGCGTTTGATGTGCCGTTTGACAATCCGACGCTTGCCAAGGCGCGCGAGGCACTGGCGCAGGAATGGGGCAAGAAAGCCGTCACGGTTGGGGCCGGAGGGTCGATACCGATCGTCAGCGATTTTAAGAACGTGCTCGGCATGGACACGCTTCTGGTCGGTTTTGCTCTCGATGACGACCGCGTCCATTCACCGAACGAGAAATACGATCTCAAATGCTTCCACAAGGGCATTCGGAGCTGGGTGCGCATTCTCGCAGCGCTGGCCGCGTCCTAACCACTCGGGTGGACAGCAATCTGGCTGCGGAACTATTCGGTTGCGGCTGTAATCAAGCGCGGTGTGACAAAGCGCTCCAATCTCGCCGCGTGCGGCCGCGCTAGCGACCAATCATCGATCGGCAGTTCCATCACCGCCAAGCCCGAGGTCGGCAGTTTCTTGCGAAGCTCTTCGCGTGCTTCAGCGTTGCCGGAGGCGATCAACTGCAGCGCGAATTCGTGCAGGCTTGGATTGTGGCCGACGATCAGGAGCGATCGGGCTTTGCGTGGGTCGGCGATGATTTCGAGAAGCTTTTGCGGGCTGGCGCTATAAAGGCGCTCGTCGATTTCTGTTCGCGGCCTCTTGTCAAGCGCGGCGGCGACCAGTCTCCAGGTTTCTTGCGCTCGCTCCGCGGGCGAGACCAAGGCCAAGTCGGGGGCCAGACCATGGTGTGCCAAGTAAGCCCCCACGATTGGCGCATCAGCGCGTCCGCGCTTCATCAATTTGCGATCGCGGTCGCGCTCGCCGGGCTGGACACGCTCGGTTTTGGCGTGGCGAAGTAAAATCAGACGGCGCATGGTCGTACTGTCGCTTTCCCGTCATAAGCTGTCCAGTACGACACTGGCCTGGGCGCCGTGAAAGCCTTACATAGCAGCAAGATGTTGCAGTCCAAATCCCACAGAAATGGCGCCGTCAGCGAGATCTACGGCGATAGCTGGTACGCCACGACCATGGTGGATACGCCGCGGCGGCCCGCTTTGTATTCCGATCTCGACGTCGACGTGTGCGTTATCGGCGGGGGCCTCGCCGGCCTGACGACCGCGCGCGAAGTGGCACGCCGCGGCTGGTCGGTCGTTCTGCTCGAGGCAAGCCGCCTTGCCGCGAATGCCTCGGGACGCAATACCGGCTTTGTTTTGCCTGGCTTCGGTGCTGACGCCGACAAGCTGATCGCACGCGTCGGCTTCGAGCGGACTAAAGATCTGTGGACGCTGGCGCAGGCTGGCCTCGATTATGTCCGCGACACAATTGCCAGCGAGCAAGCTCCCAGTGTCGATCCCCAGGACGGCTGGCTTTACGTGTCGAAGAAAGACAACAGCGATGAATTCGTGAATTATGTCGCACTGCTCGGTGAATTGGGCTGCGAGATTGAGGGCTGGCCGACCGAACGTGTCCGCTCGGTGTTGCGCAGCGAGCGCTATTTTTACGCGATCAATTATCTACGCGCGTTGGCCATCCATCCGCTTAATTACGCGCTGGCGCTCGCCGCTACGGCGGAGCGCGACGGCGCCCGAATATTTGAGAACACGCCGGCCTTGTCGATCGATCCGAGCGGCGTGCGCAAACGCATCGTCACGCCGGCCGCGCGGTTGCGCGCCAATCATGTGGTGCTATGCGGCAACGTCCAGCTCAAATCGCTGATGCCGCGGCTTGCCGCCACGATGATACCCATGACGACCTATGTGATTACGACGGCGCCGCTTGGCGACCGCCTGACCGAAGCGATCGGTTACCGCGGCGGTGTGAGCGACAGCGATCTCGCCGATAACCACTACCGTATCGTCGGCGGCGATCGCCTCATGCTGTCCGGCCGCGCCACCGCATGGCCGCGCAATCCGCGCCGCTATATCGGGGCGCTGAAAGCCGACATCAAGAAAACCTATCCGCAGCTGGGCGATGTCGATGTCGACTACGCCTGGTCCGGCACTTTGGGAATTACCGTCCATCGCATGCCGCAGATTGGCGAACTCGGGCCGGGCGTTTGGCTCGCCAGCGGTTTTGGCGGTCACGGAATGAACACGACGGCAATGGGCGGCAACCTCATTGCGCAAGCCATCGTCGAGGGCGATCAGACATGGCGTCAGTTCACGCCCTTCGAGCTTGTCTGGGCCGGCGGCGTGTTCGGCCGCGCGGCGGCGCAGACCCGCGTGTGGGTCAAACGTTTACGCGACGCGGTCGAAGAGCGCCGCGCCAGAGCGCGGGAAGCGGCGCATCGCCTGGCGCGCGAGGCCGAGTTGGTGCAAGCGGCGCAAGAAGAAGCACAGCAGCAGCAAGAGTCACAGCAGCAGCAAGAGCCGCAATGGTCGGAACAGGGGCAAAGCGCGCAAGAACCGGACGCCGCTGCAACTCCCGATAATGAACCGACGACCGCAGTCCGGGCGGAGGCCGACCACGGCGATGCCGTTGTCGCCCAGGCAGAAACGGCCGAACCCTCGGGCGCTGTCGGTATGGAGAGGGGGGCACCGCGGCGCCGGCGGCGAAAACGCGCGCAAACGACTGCGGAGCCGGCCGTGGAACATGATGCGGAGGCCTAGCGGACCAAACCGCAACCAATCCGCAACAGGTCTTTACCAACTTTGCCGTCAATCGCCGTGCGGCTTCGTCCTCAAGCAGCCCTGCGGTATGATGGCGATCATCGCAACGAGGGTTGGGTTTCCGCGGAATGATAACGGGTTGGCGCTCAACGGCGTGGCGCTTAGCGATATGGCGCAGCGCGTGGCGGCTTGCTTTGACCGCTTTCATCGCGCCGGCAATTGCATTCGCCGCCGACTTGCCGGCACAGCCATCGGCATCGCCGGTTGACCCGGCGAATTACGTCCCGGCGGCGCCGGATTGGATCGTCACCATCGGCGGCGAGCTGCGGATCGGGCCGAAATGGGCGGGCGCGCCAGAGGATAAGTTCCGCCTTACCGGCAGCCCCCTAGTCAGCATTCGCAAGGTCGGAACGCCGCCGGAATATTTCGGCCCGCGCGACAGTTTCGGATTCAGCATCCTCGATCTCGGTCAATTCAAGCTGGGCCCTGCGGTAAAGCTCGTGTGGCAGCGCAAAGCCTCCGATGACCGGGCGCTCAACGGCTTGGGCAACATCGATTACGCGCTGCAAACGGGCGCCTTTGCCGAATACTGGCCGGCGCAACAGCTGCGGCTGCGCGGCGAAGTGCGGCAGGGATTCGGCGGCGAAAAGGGCGTCACCGGCGATCTATTTCTCGATGCCATCGTTCCGGCCGGACAGTTCCGATTTTCCGGCGGACCGCGGCTGACCTTGCAATCGGCGCCGGCAATCGGCCCGTATTTTGGCATCACTCCGGCGCAGTCCGCCGGCTCCACAGTCGCCGGCCTGCCGGCGTTGCCCGTCTATCACGCCGGCGGCGGCCTCTATTCGTACGGTGCCGGAGCGCAGACCGAATATTTCTTCAACCCGGAATGGGCGACGCATGCCTTCGTCGAATATGAGCGGCTAACGGGGTCGGCGGCCGATTCGCCGTTGGTCGTCCAGCGTGGCTCGCCCAACCAATTTACCTTCGGCCTCGGCGCCACGTACTCCTTCACCATGCATCCATTGTGGTAAGAGCTAGCCCGCGCCC
>CATPBC010000055.1 GCA_955652195.1 uncultured Xanthobacteraceae bacterium
GCTCGGTGGCAAACCTCATCGTTGCCGAGCGCGCCCGCGCCGCCGGCATCCACATTTCTTTCTAGGCCTATTGCCGCGCCGGAATTCCGATCACAATCGCCACTCTTGCGATTGGCGCATGGTGGCTAAGCTGAACTTTTGGGTCCATCTCAGATTGCAAACTTCGCGAAAAAGCAGTGCCCCGCATCCTACCTTGATCGTTGATTGAACATATGTCTTCGGCACGCGGACAAGCCGCCGTGCTTGACAATCCCTCCTGATACCCCCACACGATGCACAATTGGTTCATAAATATCGCGTGTAGTCGGCAGGTACCGCCACGACGAGTGCGCCGATCAGCTCCATAAATCGCGAGCGCTTTCTCAGGAACAGTTTTCCACTGCTAATAGTGCAGGTCGGACACGAGCAAGGGCGGCTTAAATTCCGCTCGCTTTGACTCCCTTCCTGCCGCACGGGGCAAATTTCACCTGCCATTACCGAGGAGTGAGCCATGCAGAATGGCCCTAAAACAATGACGAATACGCACCGCCCCAAATCGGCGAGGCGCCTTGCTAACCGCTCGAAGCAGTGGACATCCAACGTCGCCCGCCCTGACTTAAGGGGCCCTCAAAACGCGCAAAGAAGCTATGAGCGGTATCTCACGCTAGCCCAAGCTCAAGCCCAATCCGGAGACGTGATTGGGGCCGAAAACTACTACCAGCACGCCGAGCACTATTTCAGATCCATGTCGTCAGACCGAGAAACGACGTAGGAGAATTCGCCTCGATGTCGAAGACGATCTAAGCCGTTACACCCGATATTGCTGGATGCGCGTCGTGCGTAACCCAGCGAGGCCGTGCTGGTCGATTGAGGATTGCCACGAGAGAAATTCATCGACAGTGAGCATGTAACGGCTGCAGGCTTCCTCGAGGGACAGAAGACCACCGCGCACCGCCGCGATCACTTCAGCCTTGCGTCGGATGACCCAGCGTTTAGTACCCGGCGCCGGCAAATCGGTAATCGTCAATGGGCTGCCGTCAGGCCCAATCACGTATTTTGGCCTTGGTCGAACGGGCACTGTCATGAAAACTCTCACGCAGACGACTGAACAGCTCGGCGCAACGCTACGCGCATTTGGCTAAAATTCCCTTAGAAACATCTGACGAAATTTAAATAATGCTGCGACCCAACATTTTCGTGGCGATCGGAGCAATAGCTGTGAATAAGCGACGAAGTTTGACCCCACGCAATTCGTCGAGCGGGTCCCAATGGTCGAAGGACGGCTCGAGCGGAAGGCATCGACCGCTACCGCGTATGCGTGGCTTGTTTGGGAAAATGACCGGCTCGGTTCTTGCGAGCTAGTCTGGATTCCGCCGTGCCGAAAGAAGCTGGAGCGGGACAAGGATTACGACCTGCCGCCGATCATGTGGTGACGTCTGACAGCGGCTCCCCGTCATAGCCTCATCCGGTCATGTCAACGCAGATCGGATAGGATGGTGGAAACGAAGTGCTGTATTAACGGTGATGAACCGAGCCCCAACCAAGATCGCGATGGTCTCAGGCGAGGCGCGATTGGGCTTGAACAATCCGGAAATGCAAACTACCGCTCGCTAAGACGCGCAAGCTGGCTGATGACCGATCGAATTTCTGCTCGCAAATCGGCAACACCGCATTAGTCACGTGTACCGATCGGCCGCCCACGGCGGCCGGTCGAATCTTGCGCTATCTGATCCACCGCCATAGAATCACCAATCGTCAAGAATTAGGCCTCCGCGAATTGGCCTAATGCCAACCGGCTTGCTTCGGGCACGGTGGCTCGCATCGACGTGGTGGTTGCCTGATGGCGCCGCAAATAACCGGAGAAATCACCATGGCCTACTTGACCAAGAAGCAGGAAAGGGAGCGGTTCATCGATGAATTTTTGCAGCGCCTACGGGAGGCGCCTCCAGGCACACGGGTCTATATGAGGGTCGGCGATGTGTTCAGGGACGCCGATGTTGTCAGCATTGACGAATTACGGGCCGCTCGCGAGGCCGCGCTGGTCCGCGACCATGACGACAATGAGGGGGAAGACACGTGCCGGTGAAGTGCGCAAGATCACCGGTTCGACGGTGCTCGCGATCTAGGGGATTTCCGATATGGGGCGGCACCTCGATGAGGGGCCGCGCGGCTCAGGTGTTCAAGTCAACTTCGTCTCCGAAATCGCACGTTCAGCCACAGTGCTACATCAGCCTCTCATCAAGCCCGATGACGTGAAGTGGCGCCTCGCCAGTCAAGGCGCGGCGACAGTTTTCAACTGCGCGGCGCAAGCTGATATCGTGCGCGCCGTCGCCCTGTGCCGAGTTGTGCGGTGAGGCGATGACGTTCGGCAGGTCGAGAAATGGTTGATCGATGCGGAACTCTCCGTGCCGTACCGGTTCAATCCACCAGGCATCGATGCAGGCGGTGAAGCGCGGGTGACTGACCAAGTGGTCATACAACGGCCTTTCCTGCACGATCTCCCCACGGGCCAAGTTGACGAGAATGGCATCATCCTTCATGCGGCGAAGCTCGGCGGCGCCGATCAGGCCGGAAGTGGCACGGGTGAGCGGCGCACTGATCAACAGAACGTCGGCCGCCTCCAGGAGCTCATTCAGCCGCTCCGGCGTTCCGATCCAGTCCACCCGCTCATCTGTCCGGCCATGCCGGTTGATGGCGTGCACCCGCATGCCGA
>CATPBC010000056.1 GCA_955652195.1 uncultured Xanthobacteraceae bacterium
ATGAAAGCCGCCGTCGCCAGCGTGCTGCGCCGTTTCGGCTATCGCAATGTGCTGCTCTATAACGCGCTAATTAGCAGCGCCTTTTTGGCCGCCTGCGCGAGCTTCGTGCAGGGGATGCCGTTTGCCGCGATGATTGCGATCCTGCTGTCGGGCGGCTTCTTTCGCTCGCTGCAATTTACCAGTATCAACACGATCGCTTATGCCGAGATCGAGCCGGCGAAGATGAGCCGCGCCACAGCGATGGTCGCCGCTGCGCAGCAGCTCTCATTGTCGACCGGCGTGGCAGTCGGCGCGCTGGTTGTCGAACTCATGTTGCGACTCAAGCATTCGCCGTCCATCGGCATTAACGATTTTCCGCCCGCCTTCTTGTTTGTTGGGCTGCTGTCGGCGAGCGCCGCTTTTATCTTCATGCGGCTGCCGCCTGACGCCGGTGCGGAGCTGTCGGGAAGGAAGATAGAGTCTTAAGGTGAAGGTCCTAAGGTGAAGCGTTGCGAGCAGCGCCGGATCAAGCGTGAAATCCGCGCGCGAGGAGATAAAGCTCAGCCGAATCGGTTCGGCTCGCTGGCGGCTTGACGTGCTTGACGGTGGCGAACTCGCGCTTGAGCTCGGCAAGGAGTTTAGCTTCGGTGCCGCCTTGGAGCACTTTGCAGAGAAACACCCCGCTGGGCGCGAGTACTTCGCGGGCGAACTCAACAGCCGCTTCGGCCAGCGCCATGATGCGCAGATGATCGGTCTGGCGATGCCCGGTCGCATTCGCTGCCATGTCCGATAGCACGACGTCGGCCTTTGCTGCCGCACCGCTGCCGAGCATCGCCTTGAGACGCGCCGGCGCGGATGGATCGAGAAAATCGAGCTGTAAAAATTCGACGCCGGGGATCGGCTTCATATCAAGGATATCGAGCGCGATCACGCGCCCTTTAGCGCCGACGCGGCCGGCCGCGATCTCGCTCCAGCCGCCGGGCGCCGCGCCGAGATCGACGACGCGGGCGCCGCTTTTAAGAACTTTGTGCCGATCGTCGATTTCGGCGAGCTTGTAAGCCGCCCGCGAGCGCAAACCCTCGCGTTTGGCGCGCGTCACATAGGGATCGCTGATCTGGCGCGTGAGCCAGGCGCGCGATGACGCCGAACGGGGTTTCTGGTCCTTAAGCCGCGTCATTGCACAGGATGGTCCAGCTTTGCGCTCAGGCTTGCACTCAGGCTTGTGCTCAAGCTTCGCCCCAGACGCCGTCCTCGCGCATCATCTCGACGAGCATGCCTTCGCGCAGCCCGCGATCGGCAACACGCAGCCGCTGGCAGGGGAACTTGCTGCGAATGGCATCAAGGATCGCGCAGCCGGCGAGCACAAGATCGGCGCGCTCAGCACCTATGCAAGGATTGGCCGCGCGCTGTTCGAAACTCATGGCTAGGAGTTCGGCAACCACGCGCGAAATCTCGTCATCGGTCAGCCAGCAGCCGTCAACGCGCCGCCGGTCGTAACGCGGCAACCGCAAATAAACACCGGCAATCGTCGTGACCGTGCCCGACGTTCCGAGCATATGGAAACTCTCAAGATCGCCGCAATGATCGACCGCAAACCGATCGACGAACGTAGCGACCTCTTCCACCATGGCGTCATAGATTTCGCGCGACACCGTCTTGCCGCCGTAGCGCTCTGCCAGTGTCACGACGCCGACCGGCAGGGAAGCCCAGCCGACGATTTCCGGCGTTGGCGGGCCGTTCCGGCCGGGGCGGGAGCGATTAAGCCGCACCAATTCCGATGACCCGCCGCCAATATCGAACAGAATGATGCCGTTCGCGCCGGGGTCGAACAGTTCGGTGCAACCGGTCGCGGCGAGTCTCGCCTCAGTGGCCGAATCGATGATTTCCAGTTCGATCCCCGCTTCTCTCGCAATGCGCGAGCGAAACTCCTCGCCGTTTTCCGCCGCGCGACAGGCCGCCGTGGCAATCAGTCTTGCCCGCGCGACACCGCGCGCGCGCATTTTCTCGCGGCAAACCAGAAGCGCATCGACGGCGCGCATGATTGCGGCCTCGCTGATCCGCCCGGACGCGGCCACGCCTTCGCCGAGCCGGATAATGCGCGAGAATGCATCAACGACACGGAAGCCATCGGGGGTCGGGCGCGCGACCAATAGCCGGCAATTGTTGGTGCCGAGGTCGAGCGCCGCATAAGTCGCCGCGGCATTCTGGGGTGCCGGCTCGCGCCGCTCTCCGCGCGTGTCGCGACGAATCCCGTACGGCGTTCTTCGACCCCAGCGAGGCCGGCGTCTGGCCCCATTGGCGTCGAGGCCGCCTCGCGGGTTCATCCAATGCCTTCCTGCCGCGCCGGAACCGCAACGAAACGGGCTCGACGGCGCGGTCTATTGTTCCAAAGCCTAAATCGGCGGAAATGTAACAGGAGCGCAGTAGCGGGCCAATACCGTGCTTGGCGCGCCTATGAGCTATGTTTCCCGGCCCGTTGCCGGGCTTGCCTAAGTTCTTTATCTCAAACCCAGTTTAGCCTTGCAGGATCGAATAGCGATGAATTTGCTTGATGTTGCCAATCGCGCCGACGGCGCGGCGGACAATCGCTTAGCGATCGAGAAATTTGCCGTCGGACAATCGGTACCGCGCCGCGAGGATCCCATGCTGCTGCGCGGCTTGGGACGCTACACCGACGATGTCAGCCTCCCCGGTCAGGCCTATGCCGTGATGGTTCGCAGCCGCAATGCGCACGGCATCATTCGTGACATCGATGCCAAAGTTGCATTGCAGATGCCGGGCGTGCTCGCGGTCTATACCGGCGCCGATCTGAAAGATTATGGCCCACTCAAATGTATCGTCGCGCTCAACAATCGTGACGGTTCGCCGCTGAAAAAGCCGCGCCGCGACGCGTTGGCGATCGATCGCGTGCGTTACGTCGGCGACCCGGTCGCCTGCGTGATTGCCGAAACGCTGGCGCAAGCGAAAGACGCAGCCGAGGCGGTCACGGTCGACATCGAACCGCTTCCTGCCGTCGTCTCGGCCGAGCAAGCCGCGCGCGCGGACGCGCCGCTGCTCTATGACGACGTGCCCGGTAACGTCGCGCTCGATTATCAATATGGCGATCCGGAAGCTGTGAAAGCAGCGTTTGCGCGAGCTGCGCATGTGACGCGGCTTAATCTTTTGAACAGCCGTATGGTGGTCAACTGCATCGAACCGCGCGCCGCGCTGGCTTCACACGATGGCGGCCGCTTTACACTTTACGTTCCGTCGCAAGGCGTCTTCGGGATGCGCGCCCATCTTGCCGAGGCGCTCGGCGTCGAGGCCAAGAACGTCCACGTGTTGACCGGCCAGGTCGGCGGCTCGTTCGGCATGAAGGCAGCGGTGTTTCCGGAATATATTTGCCTCCTTCATGCCGCCGGCTCGCTCGGGCGGCCGGTGAAGTGGACCGACGAGCGCTCCAACAGCTTCGTCTCGGATGGCCATGGCCGCGCCAACGAGGTGGTCGCGGAACTGGCGCTCGACGCCGAAGGCAACTTCCTTGCGGTGCGGATCACGAACTTCGCCAATATGGGCGCCTACCTCACCCCGTTCGGCCCGCTGTTCGGCACGCTCAATTGCGTCAAGAACCTACAAGGCATGTACCGAACGCCGCTGATGGAAGTCTCGACCAAATGCGTGCTCACCAACACCACGCAGGTCACAGCCTATCGCGGCGCCGGACGGCCCGAGGGCAATTATTATATGGAGCGCCTGGTCGATGCCGCCGCCGCCGAAATGGGCATTGATCGTGTCGCGCTGCGGCGGCGCAACCAAATTCGTCCGCAGGAATTGCCGCTGCGGACGGCCTCCTCCTCCAATTACGATAGCGGCGACTTCATCGTGCTGACTAAGCACGCGCTCGAACTCGCCGACAGCAAAGGTTTTGCGCGGCGCAAGCGCGAAAGCCGCAAGCGCGGCAAGCTGCGCGGCTTGGGCGTGACGAATTATCTGGAAGTCACGGCGGGACCGGTGAAGGAGCTGGCCGGGATCACTTTCAACGCCGACGGCACCGTCACGCTCGCCACCGGCACGCTCGATTTCGGGATGGGCCATGCCACGCCATTCGCCCAGGTTTTGAGCGAACGGCTCGGTGTGCCGCTAGAAAAAATAAATATGATTCAAGGGGATAGCGACAAGATCACCCCGGTCGGCGGCGGCTCCGGCGGTTCGAAGTCGCTGATGCACAGCGGCACCGCGATCATCGAAGGCGCGGCAAAGGTCATCGAAAACGGCAAGCAGCTCGCGGCTTACGTTCTCGAAGCGGCGCCTGCGGATATCGCGTTCGAGCGTGGTCGGTTTGTCATCGTCGGGACGGATCGCTCGATCTCGATCATGGAGCTCGCGCAAAAACTTCACGGCGGTCTCAAGCCGCCGGCCGACGTTCCGCAATCGCTTGATGTGACCCATGTCAGCGATGGGCCCGGCGCTTCGACCTATCCGAATGGTTGCCACGTCGCCGAAGTCGAGGTCGATGCGCAGACCGGCTTTGTCGAGATCGTGAAATATTCCTGCGTCAACGATTTCGGCACTCTGGTCAATCCGATGATCGTCGAAGGCCAGATGCACGGCGGCGTAGTGCAAGGCATCGGCCAGGCTTTGATGGAGCAAGCGGTCTACGACGACGAAGGTCAGTTATTGACCGGCTCGTTCATGGATTACGCCATGCCGCGCGCCGCGGACGTGCCGTATTTCGCGCTTGCCGATCACGGCGTGCCGACCAAAACAAATCCGCTCGGTGTCAAAGGCTGCGGCGAAGCGGGCTGCGCCGGCGGTCTGCCGTGTGCGATGAATGCGGTGCTCGACGCGCTGGCCGAGCACGGCGTGCGGCATGTCGACATGCCGTTGACGCCGTTCCGGATCTGGCAGGCGCTGCAGACGGCTCGCGCATGATCCCGAAAAGTGGAAATCGGTTTTCGGAAAAGATCATGCGCCAACAAAATATGTCGTCCCATCCGCAATGACGCAACTCACTTCGGTTCGCACGATATCGTCGGCTGAATCGCGGCTGATTACCGGCGTCTGCGCCGCGCACATGATGAGCCATTACTACATGCTGGTATTGGCGCCGTTATTGGCTTTCGTGCGCGCCGATTTCAACGTGAGCTATACCCAGCTTGCACTGGCGCTGACGGTCTTCAATGTCGTCTCCGGCGTGCTGCAGACGCCGGTCGGATTTTTGGTCGACCGGGTCGGCGCCCGCGTTGTCCTGATCGCCGGGCTGGCGCTGAGCAGCGCCGCTTTTGCAATCGCCGGCCTGTTCGATTCGTATTGGATTTTTATTGCCATGTATGGCGTCGCCGGTCTTGGCAATACCGCCTATCACCCGGCGGATTATTCGCTGCTGTCGCATCATTCGCCGTCCGAGCGATTGAGCCAGGTTTTTTCCTTCCACACCTTTGCCGGCATGCTCGGCTCGGCCATCGCGCCGGTCACGCTGCTCACGATGCAGAATTACTTTGGCTGGCGCGGCGCTTATCTGGGCGCTGCGCTGCTTGGCTTTGTCGTTCTCGCCGCGCTGATCGCGCAGCCGGAACCGGTCGCCATGCTGCGGCCTGCGGGCAAAAGCAGCAAAGGCGCTTCGCACGCTGCCGGGACCGGCTGGCGGCTTCTGCTCACGCCGGCGATCTTGCTCAATCTCGCATTCTTCACCTTGACCGCGATCATGGGCAACGGGCTCAACACTTATCTCGTGGTCGCGCTCGGCGCGCTGCACGCGACGCCGCCGGCGATCGCCAATATCGCGCTCACAAGCCTGCTGACGATGAATGCCATCGGTGTGCTGGCCGGCGGCGTATTGGCCAGCCGCATGCGGCAGCATGTGCTGATTGCCGCCTCCGGCCTGACAATCGGCGGATTCATGACGGCGCTGATCGGCTTGGTCGCGCTTCCTTCCGCCGTGTTGATCGTGTTGACGGGCGTGAGCGGTTTCGCGGTCGGCACGACCTATCCGTCGCGCGACATGCTGGTTCGCGCGGTCACCCCGCCCGGGGCATACGGCAGAGTGTTCGGCTTCGTCTCTACCGGCTTCAATATCGGTGCGAGCATCGCGCCCATTGTTTACGGGATGCTGATGGATCACGGCCAGCCGCGCGGAATTTTCCTGTTGTCGGCCGCGGTCAGCCTGATCTGCGTTTCCACCGTGACATTCGGATTTTCAGGACGCGTGAAAGAGTAAACGACCGCTGCAGCGCGCGATGCGCCAACTACGCTTGCCAGCTTATTGCCGTCGGAGGACAATGCCGCGCCAACAATGCCACGACGGCCGCGCGCGTTTTTAAGGATTTCATCATGAAGCTCTGCCGTTATGACGATGACAGGCTTGGTGTCGTGCGTGGCGAGCTCGTGCACGATGTCACGCCGGCGCAAACCGAAATCCGCAACGCCGCGTCCTATGCGATGGCCGGCGATGCCGTGATCGCCGCGCTGCCGCAATGGCGCGAGCGGATCGAACGGCTCGCCGACAAGGCACCAGGCAAGTCCGTCAGCCAGGTGAAGTTTCTGCCGCCGGTTGCGCGGCCGACGAAACTGTCCTGCGCGCCGACCAATTATCAGGCCCATATCAGCGAAATGACGGCGGCAGCCGCCCAGCCCGGATCGCAAGTGGTTACGACACAATCGGTCAAGATCGGCGAAGCCGGTATGTTTCTCAAAGCTAACTCCTCGCTGGTCGGTCCCGCCGCAGGCATCGCCATGCGCTTCCCCGACCGCCGCAATGATCACGAGGTCGAGATCGTGATGGTGATCG
>CATPBC010000057.1 GCA_955652195.1 uncultured Xanthobacteraceae bacterium
ACCGGGAGATCGCCGGGCTTCGTCCCGCGCAGAATTTTGTCCACATAGTCTGCCGAGTGCCGGAACCGTTCCGTGTAGCTTGGTCCGTAGGACATGAGCGCGCCGGCTTTGACAAAATCGCGGGTACTGAAAATCGTCGGCAGCCGCGCGCCGAGTGCAGACGTAAGAATGCTCGTACGGTTGGCAACAATGAGTTGATCGACCGCAACATAAAGTGCGTCGGCTCGGGTCTTAAGCGTCTGAAAGGCGGGAGCGATATCCTCGGCCCGCTGGATCACGAGTGGCACGACTTCGAGACCGAGCATGCGTGCCGCGGCCTGCGTCTCGCCCATCTCGAGCACGGGCTGGGCATTGCCAACGTTGAACATGATTGCCAGCCGGTGCAGCTGAGGGACAAGCTCACGCGCGAATTCTAGTCGCTTGCCGGCAAGCTCGTTCGCCTGGATCGATAATCCAGTGACGTTGCCGCCCGGTTGCGCCAGGCTTGCGACCAAGCCGGCGCCGACCGGGTCGATGCCCACTGCAAAGACAATGGGGATCACCGTTGTCGCCTGTCTTACGATGGGGACGGCGCTCCCGACTGTAACAATGACATCGACATTGAGACGGACAAACTCGGCTGCGATCTCGGCGTAGCGCTCGGAGCGGCCCTGCGACCAGCGATACTCGATTGCGATGGTCTTGCCCTCGATCCAGCCAAGTTCGCGCAGTCGCGCCACAAAAGCAGCCGTCCATGGACTAAAGGCCGAAGCATCCGCGCCCAGGAACCCGATGGTCGGCAGCTTGCCCGCCTGCTGCGCCCGCGCAGCTAGCGACCAAAAGACTGCTGCACCGCCAAGTAGTGTAACGAACTCGCGCCGCTTCATGAGCCTCCCCGTAGCCCGAGGATGACACCTTACCACATTGAACAGAAGGCGTTGTGCGTCACAGCGAAATGGCGTGCTCGACTTCCGAGTTGGGTCAACATCGGTCTTCGAGCGACGTCCGCGTCACGTCCGCTTTTCTCCCGATAGCGACCGCATCGCGGACATCGCGCATATCGTGGTCACGTTGTGGATTAAGTTCGTTTGAATCTAAATCAACGCACTCGCTGGTGTTGTCCAAATTAGCCTCGCGATTTAGATTAGGCTGTGGAGCAGCCACACACTGTCAGTGGGAGGCTATGTATGATCGCGCCCCGCGCGTCTATATGCGTATTACTGGCGACCAGCATTGTTGGACTTGCGGGCGGTGCGCTTGCTGCCGGAAAAATCAGGCTGGCGCAAACCTCAACTGTGACGATTTGCATGATGAACTGCAACAGTGCGTATGCCCTTTGCCAATCGTCATGCGTCAACCCCAACCAAGCTCTCCAGAGTTTAAATCAAGGCACCGTTAGCCCCGGTGCTATTGCTGGAAGCGGATCGTGCATCTCGCTGTGCACCACTCAACAGCTAACATGTCAAACAACGTGCGCGCGTGCGTCACCCTCGCCATGATTTGTCACAGCAGTTTCCGCTGTGACCAGCGGCGGTCCTTGAAAACTGGCTGGATTGTTGCGCATACGCGGCGAGCGACCGTGCGGCAGCCGCACTGCCAAACAGCGCGATGAACTGTTGCCGCCTCATGGGCACCTTACCAAACGTATCAGCGAGGAGTGCGAGGTTGTGCACTACAGCAAATTCGGGCGCTCGACTTCTGGAGTGGGTCACAAGCAGACATGGCGGTTTCAATTTGTGATGTCCGCTATTACCCCGAAAGCAGACAATCGCTAGCGCGACTGAATGCCCCGCCAAGCGCAAAAGCAGGAGCCCGGCAAAGTCTCAAATGCAAACGCGGACGCATTAATTGTTTGAAATGACTGGAGCGGCATGTTTGCGAGCGTTACTATCCGCAAGCCAGCGCGTAGATATGCTGCACGCCCTGCAGCAGCGGCATTTCAAGCCAGCTTTCGCCGCCATCCTGAGTGCCGAACACCTCGCCATAGCGCGCGGCGACGTAGAGCTGCTTGGCGTCGGCGTGATGCAAGCCGACCGACATTAGCGTGCCGTGCGGCGTCACCTTGTCGAAACGCTGCCAGGTCTTGCCGACGTCCTGGCTGCGGTAGAGCGCGCCGTCTTTCGATGAGGCCGCGACGCTGAGACAAGCATAGAGCGTGTTCGGATCCTGCGGCGAAACCTTGATGTCGCGCCCGTAGGTGAACGGTGAGAAGCGGTCGACCCGCATGTCCTGCCAGGTCTTGCCCTGATCCTTGCTGCGGAACAAGCCCATGCGCACGGCGATGATGATGCTATCGGGATCCACGGAGCTGGTGCAGACGGCGTGGCCGTCGAGCATGCCTTCGGCCTCGGTGTCGCTGACGAGCTTGCTGCGCAGACGCGGCACCGCTTCCGCCAGGCGCAAGAGGTCGGCGCTGCAATCGCTCCAGCTTTCGCCGCCATCGATTGAGCGCATGACACCCGAGACTTCGAGTACGGCAAAAATTTCACCGCGACGGCGAGGGTGCGGCGCGAACCGCATCACGCGGCAGGGAAACGGCATCTTGGCGTGGATCGGCAATTGCGGATCGGGCGCGCGTTTCCAGCTCGCGCCGCTATCCTCACTGCGATAGATCGAAATCGGCGAGCCGCCCGCCAGCATCTCCTTCGGATCGGCATCATCCTGCAAGAATGACCAAACTTGCACGCCGCGGTCGGGAAAGTCGGCGCGGCGAAAATTTTGGCCACGATCGGTGCTGCGATAAACGCCATCGGCGGTGCCGGCGAAGACGAGATTCGGATCGCGCGGATCCACGAAGACAGTAAACGCTTCGATCTCGCTCAGCGCGTGTTTCCAGTCGGTGCCGTCAGCAGCGCAGCGAAACACGCCGGCGAGACCCCCCTGCTTGCTGGCATAATAACCGCCGACGCCGACGAACACATAGGATGGGGCCACGGCACTGTGCTCCCGAGTAAGATTTTGCGCCATCATATTTTGCCACGTGCGGCCCAACAATATGGCCAATCTTCATTGTAAGCCGTCGCGGTCAGGTACAAGCCGAAGATTCATCTGCCCGATGAGCGTCGCCCGCTGTGCCTCAGCCGCGGCCAATTCATGCGTTGCTTCTTTCGCGGTGCTGCGGTTCGAGCCCGCAGCGACGATGCCGCCGAGCACCGCCGCGACCGCGACCGCCATGACCGACGGATCGAACTGAATCGCGCCGACTAACATGGCGATAAGAACCAAGCCGCCGCCCGCCACGGCGATCCGGCCGGCCAGGATGAATTTACGGCAGCTCTCGATCCTGGCGGTGAGCCCATCGATCTGCGCCTCGAGCCGTACGATCTGCTCTCGATGGTCGCCGTCGCTCATGGTGACCCCTGCCGACACTAGACATTCGAAAGTCGATGCCCTCACTTGACGTCAAAGGGCGGCGCCCGCGGCACCTTCTGTTAAGTTGCTTCCGATGGACTCCATAAGAGGACGCTCGCGAGCGAATTTGGAAGCGCGGAGACGTCGCGTCGGTGACCTGATGCGAATGACAGTTGTCGCCGTCTTTGCAGCCGCATTCACGATGTCAGTCTCCGCGCAGGACTTCATGGCGGGATCGGGCACGCCGGCTGTTGCCTTTCCGAAACCCGATCGCCCGGTCGCGGACATCGTCAGCCCAATCTGGCACGAAGAAAAGGAGCGTGACGATGCCGCCGAACCAACCCAGCTTGTGCGTCTGCTCGGTATTAAATCCGGGATGACCGTCGCGGACATCGGAGCGGGCAGCGGCTATTACGTTGTGCGGTTGTCCCCGATCGTCGGTCCCCACGGCCGCATCATCGCACAAGATGTCGTACCCGAATATTTGGGTGGCCTGCGCAGTCGGGTACGCGATCTCGGATTGCAAAACGTTGTAATCAGCCTCGGTGAGCCACACGATCCGAGACTGCCAGCTGATTCGCTCGACATTGCAATCATGGTGCACATGTATCACGAGATCGCCCAGCCTTACGCCCTGCTCTACAATCTCGTCCCTGCGCTCAAGCCTGGCGCGCGCGTCGGCATCGTCGACGCCTACGCGCCGACGCCCGAGCATGGTACCCCGCCGAATCTCCTGCGCTGCGAGCTTGCAGCCGTAGCGTATCGCGAGATCAGCCTCGATCGACTCACGGGTAGCAACGCCTATCTCGCGATCTTCGCGCCGCCGACCGTTGCAAGCCGGACGCGGCCGGAAGCTATGGTCGCGTGCAAGGCGCGATAGCCGATTATGTTTGCCGATTGCGCTTCATTTTTCCGATGCCACTAACCGCGGCGTGGCCGCACCACGGCAGCGAAAATTCTCGCTGCTAGAGTGCCGCGCCAGTCTCTGCGCGTGCTCGACCGGTATGACACCTAACCGCGCCCACCCACGCACGCTATCACCAATGATGATGGCACGCCCCCTCATCTAACCCCCACGCTCATTTCCACTCAACGTGCGGATCGGTCGTCGGTTGTTCCGGGCACCACCGACATCTACAC
>CATPBC010000058.1 GCA_955652195.1 uncultured Xanthobacteraceae bacterium
AGAAGCCACAGCAATCAAGCAGCGCGGGCCTCCCATGCGCTTTCCGCGCGGCGAGGGGATTTCCCCCCGGGGGGTCCTAAGCCGGCTTTTTCTCGCCTACCCGGTCTTCCCATGGTCTTCCCAGGGCGCACGCTGGGAAGATGGCCCCCTATAAATTCTTGAGTTTATTGGAGCGGGTGAAGGGAATCGAACCCTCGTCATAAGCTTGGAAGGCTTCTGCTCTACCATTGAGCTACACCCGCGCCGGAGCAGCACCCCGCGCTGCCAGGAAAATAGCGCATCGCGGCCGAGCAGCAAGGGGACCGCAACGACCCGAAAATTTGCTTCCGTCGGCTGCCGGACGCAGATCTTTCATCGGCCGCTCAAAACTCGCCGCGTCCATTACGGATGGCAGCGCAACAAGCCGTTCCAGTCGCAGTAGCCGCGGCCGAGATGACAGCAGCCGAACGAGGCTTCCGAGCAGTAATAAAACTGATAGTCGCTGCCGCAATGATCGGAGCAATATGGGCGCGCGGTAAAGTATTCGTACCGGCAATGATTGCGAAAACGCGGCGGCAATTGCTGCGGATACTGCCAATCGATGCGCATAATAATGTCGGCAATGGCGCCGGGCGGCGACATCAACCCCGCGCTTGCCGGCGGCATGAAGCACCACAGCAGGAGAGCGGCCGCGAGCGATCTTGTCATGCATCCGCCATGGTCGGGGCTTCGCTCGGTGCCGCGCCGTGAACCGATAATGCCGCGCGCGGCAGCCGAACCGTAAAGCGCGAACCCTCCCCTTCCTTGCTCTGCACTTCGACGGCGCCGTGATGCAGATCGATCGCCGTCTTGACGAGGTAAAGCCCGACGCCGGTCCCGACGATGCCCGAGACATTGCTGCCGCGATGATAGCGCTCGAACAGGTGCTCAATATCGCCCGCGGGAATTCCGATGCCGTGATCGGAGATTACAACCACCGCCTCATTGGATGAGCTTTCCATCGCCACCTCGATGGCGCCGCCGCTCGGCGAATATTTGACGGCATTGGAGAGGATATTGCTGAGGGCCTGGAACAAGAGCTTGGCGTCGCCCGCCATCGCGACCGGCGCGCTGGCAAAGCGTTCAACGATTTGCAGCCCTGGCACCATCTCCCGATGCAATTGACAGACCTCTTGCAGCAAGGCCGTGATGTCCAGCGGCGCGGGATCAAGATAAAGCCCGGCGCCGCCGTCGATCAGCCGCGAGGAATTGAGCAGATTCTCGATAAGCTGCGTCATTCGCAGCACGGCGCTGCGGATCTTGCCGGCGCGTTCGGCGATTTCGGCGGGCGCGACCATGTCCTTGATCTTGTCGAGCCTTCGAGCGTGACCATCGATCACGGTCATCGGCGTGCGAAATTCGTGGGACGCCATGGAAACGAAATTCCGCTGCAACAAAGCGAGCCGCTGCTCATGGGCTAATTGTTCCTCGAGCAGTGCCGCCTGGCGAGCGAGCGTCTGTTGGCTGCGCATCAACTCGATGGCGTTGTTGCGGAACACCACGGTCGCCTTGGCCATTGCGCCGATCTCATCTGCGCGTTCGGTGGCGGGAACATCGATGTCAGTATCGTTGGCGGTGAGCCGCCGCATCCGATCGGCAAGCGCCAGAAGCGGCACGGAGATTGAACGGCTGATGTGGAAAAGCGCAGCGACCACCAGCATCGCGGCCACGACAATGGCAAGCAGGATCAGCCAGAACGCGTGACGATAGGCGAGCGCGAGCCGATCGCTCGCGACCTGCGCGCTGGCGACGGCCTGGTCGGTGAGCTGACCGAGCGTGTCGCTTGCGGCGTTATAGGCGAGCCGCGATGAATCGCCGTAGATCTGCAAGGCTTCAGCCCTGCGCTCGCTGCGCGAGAGGACCAGCATCTGGTTGACGATGCCGCGGTAGGCGTTCCAGTTGGTCTTAAATCGGTCGTACAGTCCGGTTTCCGCACCATCGTGACGAATGCGTTCGAAATTGCGCTCAGCAGCCGCAATCGCGCGATCGAGGTCGGCCATTTGTCCCTCGGTGGCGGCAACCTCGTTGGGGTCGGACGTCAACAATGCGCTGCCTTCGAAGGCTCGAAAATCCGACGTGTAGTTGTTAAGATCGCCCAGGGCGCGCGTGGTCGGCAGCCAGACCTCGGCGACGTCGGCGGACAAATAATTGAAATTGGCAAGTCGCCACATGCTGAACGCGCCGAGCCCGGCGACCAAAGCGAAGAACAAGAGAAACACCGCAGCGAGATGCAAGCGGATTGAGCGCGGCTGCCACATTAGCTGCGACATAATATGCTCGTCGGATGGAGGACTTCCCGGCACAGGCGGCCTCCTCATAACCATACTGCAAAGGCTCGATCCTCGGATAGCAAATTGAGGTAAATTGTCGATTGCTTTGCGATGAAGGGCCAAGATTTCGTCGGTTCGGCGGGCTTTGCCGCGGTCGGAAACGAATCAATGACCGAGGAACGTAAGAAAATATTATGCATTGAAGACGACCGCGAAACCGCGGCGTTGATCGCCGAGGAATTGCTCGATCGCGGTTACGAGGTAAGTGTTGCGCATGATGGGCGCGAAGGGCTTTCGGCGATCCTGCGGGTCATGCCCGATCTGGTGCT
>CATPBC010000059.1 GCA_955652195.1 uncultured Xanthobacteraceae bacterium
CACACAGCGTGGTTTCAAACCCGGTCCACGACGCGAACTCGATCCCGCCGCCGGCGTTTCGGTCGTGACCTGGCAGCGCACTCGAGGACACTGACGATCGTCACCGCGATGATTATTTTATTGCGAAATGCCACCCTTCCGTCCCCGCTCGGCTCCCTCCTCCACTGTCGCGCTCGATTATGAGATAGCGCAGGAACAAGCCGCCGCACTCGGGCGAGCGGGCCGCGCGCTCGAAGCCGTGCTGGCCGCGCTGCTCGAATATGACCGCTATGTGGGAGCCGCTGGTGAGGCGCGGGCCAAGCTCGTCGACGACGCCGGCGAAGCTCTTTGGCGCCTTCTCGTTCAGCGGGAATGCTGCGGCTTGCGCGACCCGCGGCCAGTCATGAGCGACTATCGGGTCCCTCAAGAGGTGCAAAACCGGATCGGGATATTTCGCGGCCCGAAGCGCCGGCCACGCTGAACTGCCACCTGCCCATCCGGCCCATCCGGCCCTTGGCATCTCGGCCGCGTACGGCCGGCGCAACAACTTTGCTCGCGCGGGCTGCCCGGCAAGGTTTTGTTCACCCTTTGCGATGCATTGTCCCTGACAGTTCAATGGTGTAGCCGCGCGTTCCGTAGATGCGTACCCCCCAGCTGGCCGAGGAATTAGAGGCGGTGCTCGTTTCGGGCAGCGCCACCCGCCGCACCGATATCCTCAATCGCGTCACCGATCTCTTTATTTACGGCGCCGCGCGCTATTCGCCTGAGCAAGTCGGCTTGTTTGGCGACGTTATGGCGCGCCTACTGCACGGCGCGGATGCCGGCGCGCGCGCCCGGTTGGCCGAGCGGTTGGCGCCGATCGTAAACGCACCAGCCAACGTGATCCGGTTGCTCGCGCTGGACGACGAGATCGCGGTCGCAGCTTCCGTACTGGCCCAATCCAAAGGGCTTGCCGAGCGCGAGCTCCTGCTGATCGCCAACAGCAAGGGCCAGGCTCATCTTTTGACCATCGCGCGGCGGCAAGGCTTAAGCGCACCGGTCACTGATGTGCTGATCGCGCGTGGCGATCGTGACGTGCTTGCTTCGCTGGCCCGCAATGGCGATGCGCAATTTTCTGAGGCCGGCCGGCGGCGGCTACTTGAGCGAACGCGCGGCGATGCTGTGCCCGCGGTCGAGCCGGCGCAGCGATTCCGGATCGGACCACAAGATCGTCCGCCATCGCCTGGCGAGTCCGAGATCTACCGCTATGCCCGCCACGGTAAGTTTGAGGAGACTGCTGCCGCGCTGTCGATCATTTCAGGCCTCCCGCAGGACGCGGTCGAGCGCACGCTCCTTAACCCGCGTGCCGAAGCCGTGCTCGTTCTAGCGAAAGCCGTAGGATTGTCGTCCATCACCACCGAAGCAATCTTACGCTTGCGCGCGGCCGATTGCGGCATGTCGGCGGAGGATGTGGCGCAAGCTATGGCAAAGTTCAGCCGCTTGCCGCGCGATAGCGCACGGCGCGTATTGAACTTCTTCCGCATCCGTCTCGAAAACCCGCAATCCGGAGCCGCATCGACAGCGCCCCCGGCATTGGCCGTCAAGCCTTAGCTGTCAAGACTTAGCTGCCAAGACTTGGCCGGCGACCGCCGCGGCGGTTCGCTTCGGACTGATCTTAGTAGCAGTAGCCCGGCTGCACCTGTAACCAGGAGCCGTTTGGATAACGGTAATAGCAGCCGCCGCGCCAAAAGTAATAGCCGCTGTTGCGACGTTGCGCTTCCGAGGCGATCACCGCACCCGTGGTGGCGCCGATCACCGCACCGGCAACGGCACCGCCTGCGCCGCGACCGACCGCGCCGCCGATTATGCCGCCAAGCGCGCCGCCGACGATTGCTCCGGCGACCGGATCCTGTGCCGATGCCTGTTGCACCGGCATTAACGCCGCCATGCCCAAGAAGGCCGCGGCTGCCAAGCTTCGCTTCATTATCCCTCTCCCTCGTTCCTCGAATTCCATCCAGGTTTGGCTTAAGACTTCGCCGGCCGCCGGTTTGAAATTCGCCGCATCATAGACCGTCTCGGGGCCGAACTTCGACTGGAATGTTGCCGAAATGGAGGCAGCACCGGTTACCCTGTTCTACGGTGGCAGAAAGCAATGAGGGATGCGGGTTTTCATAATCAAGCCAGCCGCCAGAAATTAACGAGATAAACGTCGGGCGCAGACTCTCCCATTGGGCTCTGACGCTTGGCGTCTCACCGGAGCCTGATCGAGATCCAGCGCCCGTCTCGCAAGCGCGAGCAAGACCGCGAGATCGCAAAGACGTTGGAGTCGCGGCACGCCATTCCAACTTGCAAGTTCTTCACGTCGCGCAGCAACAATCGTGACAAAGCGTTAAAGGTTTCGTTGCAGAATCTGCTTGACTCCCCGCTGATTGCATTTATGTGGGGATTTAGCCGCTGTTGGTCGGTTCGCGTGGACTGATCGAGCGGCTTTCGCTTGCCGTGACGTCGGTCCGCCGGCATTTCGGATTGTTGTCCCTGATTGGGGAGGACGGCATGAGTCAGAACGCCCTCTTGCGATCGGTGAAGGGCTTGGGCGTTCCAAGTACCGCCCGCAAGGAAGACCGCAAGACAAAATTGAAAGTGGCGGCTTCGGCGGCGGCAGAAAGCCGTCAGGAATTTCCCTCCAAGGACCACTTTGCCATTCGCCATGGCGTGCGCTGCGCCGGCGTGCATCTGATCGTGGACCTGCACGGCGCCAAGCGGCTTAATGACATCGATCATATCGAGGCGACGTTGCGGCGCTGTGTCGAAGCCGCTCGCGCGACGCTCCTGCACATTCACCTGCATCATTTCCAGCCGAGCGGCGTGTCCGGCGTCGCCGTGCTGGCCGAGAGCCACATCTCCATCCACACCTGGCCGGAGGCGGGTTACGCCGCGCTCGACATATTCATGTGCGGCTCCGCCGAGCCGGACAATTGCATTCCCGTGCTGCGAGAAGCGTTTGAGGCAAAGCGCGTCGACGTCAATGAAATCCTGCGCGGGCAAGAGGCCTCACAAGAGGCCTGACAAGGCGCCTGCTCGGACCATAACTCGAACCGCAAGCGGCCGGGTCTCGTCCCGGCCTTTCGTTTTTGCAAAAACCGCTTTTGTGGTGTTCGGATGTGGAATTTGCGTTGATTGCGCAAGATGGGCCACCATCTGCCGGCAGGCTGTCGCGAGGGTGCAACGGTGAAAAAATCGATCGAACATCCAGCCAAAAAATCGACTAAGAAATCTGCCAAGAAACCTGCCAAAAAGCGCTGGATTCCAGAGACACTATTCAACGACCTCGGTTTCCGCATGACCTTCGAAGTCGACAAGGTGCTCTACGAGCTGCAGACCAAGCACCAGCACCTTGTGCTGTTCGAGCACCGCTTCTTCGGCAAGATGCTCATGCTCGATGGCGCGACGCAAATCTCCAAAAAGGATGAGTTCATCTACCAGGAAATGATGTCGCATGTGCCGTTGTTCGCCCATGGTAAGGCCGAGGACGTGCTTATCGTCGGCGGCGGCGATTGCGGCATTGCCGAGGAGGTGCTCAAGCACAAGACGGTGAAGCGGCTCATCCAGGTCGAGATCGACCCCGCCGTCATTGAGTTCGCCAAAGAGCACTTTCCGGAATTCACCAAGCCGGTCTTTGCCGATAAACGCTTCGAATCCGTGATCGATGACGGCGCCAAATATGTCGCCAGGACCGGCCGACGGTTCGATGCCATTATCGTAGACTCCACCGATCCGATCGGCCCGGGAAAGATTTTGTTCGGAAGCAAATTCTACGCCGGCTGCAAACGTTGCATGAAGCCAGGCGGCATCCTGGTGACGCAGAATGGCGTTCCGTTTTTCCAGAACAACGAGCTTGCCTCGACGATGCGCAAGTTCCGGCGGCTATTTGCGGATGCGAACTGCTATGTCGCGGCCATCCCGGTCTATGTCGGCGGCCACATGGCAATGGGGATCGCCAGTGACGACACGCAATTGCGGCGGCACTCGGTGGAGACCATCGCGCAGCGCTATCGCACGGCCGGCAGTTTCAAGACCAAGTATTGGACCCCCGAGGTTCACGTCGCCGCATTTGCAAAGCCGCGCTTCATCGCCGATCTCGTCGCCAAAGGTTGTGAGCCGAAGCAGGCTGAGACGGTCGGCAGACGAACGCCAGGCTTTGGTGTAGGCTAGTGTCCCGATTCCGAAGTTCGCACGCTTTGTCGGCATGCTTTCATGCGAACTTCGGAATCAAAGGGACCCTAGCAAATATATAATCCTAGTGCGGCTTTTGGATTTGAAGTTCCTATGAGAACTTCCGAGTGAACTGTAGGAACTTCAAATCCACCGCACTAGAGGTCGATCGGCTTCGATCGGCGGCTAAAGCATGATCCCGAAAAGTGGGAACCGGTTTTCGGACAAGATCATGCTCAAACAAAACTATAGCGGCATGACGATTCGAGGAATTTTTCGTTCCGCCCTAGTGGCATTGAAAAGTTGAAAATATGAGTTTCTTTCCGGCCAAGGACCCGGTCTTCGGCGACGCCCGATCGAGCGATGCGATTGCGCAAATCATCGTCCCGCGTTCGGTCGATCTCGGCGGTCTGCAGGTTCGGCGCGCCTTACCGTCGGCGCGCTCACGCATGGTCGGCCCATTCATTTTCTTCGATCATTTCGGCCCCGCGGTCTTTCGCGCAGGCGACGGCATCGACGTGCGGCCGCATCCGCATATCGGCCTTGCGACGGTGACATATTTGTTCGACGGCGAGATCGTGCATCGCGACAGCCTCGGCAGCGCCATGCCGATCCGGCCCGGCGCCGTCAATTGGATGACCGCCGGGCGCGGCATCGTTCATTCCGAGCGCACGGCGCCCGACCACCGTGACGGCGGCGAGCCACTGCACGGCTTGCAATTGTGGGTCGCGCTGCCATTCAAGGATGAAGAAACTGCCCCGGCTTTCGCGCACACGCCGTCCACCGATATCCCGCAAATGCACGAGAATGGTCTGACACTGCGGGTCATCGCCGGCTCGATGCACGGCTTGCGCTCGCCAGTCGCCACGTTGTGGGAGACGATCTTTGCCGAGGCGCAGCTGGCAGCCGGCACTGTCCTGCCGCTCAAGACTGAATATGAGGAGCGTGCGCTCTACGTGATTTCAGGTGAAATCGAAATTGGCGGTTATCGCCATCCCTCGCAACAACTTTTGGTGCTCAAGCCTGGCGACCGCACCGAAGTGAAGGCGCTCGAAGATGCTCATTTCGTCCTGGTCGGCGGCGCCGCGATGGATGGACCCCGCCATATTTGGTGGAATTTCGTATCCTCGCGCAAAGACCGCATCGAGGCCGCCAAGGCCGATTGGAAGACCGGCCGCTTCGCTGTCGTGCCCGGCGACAGCACGGAGTTCATTCCGCTGCCGGACGGCGCTTAAATTCCAATTGCAGCCTTGATGCGCTCGCGTGTCAGCGGCAGGTCGGCAGCGATTGCGGTGCGACAAACATAACTTGCGGCTTTCTTCACTCACTTCGAGCAAGACGAAGTTCCGTCGGCAGCCCGACCGCGCTAGGCTGAACGCGACCGACGGCGGAAAGCGGAGAAGCGCAATGGCTCTTGTTCGTCCTCGTATCGCGGTGCTGGCCTTGGCGGCCGCTTGCATGGCACTTGCGATAGCGCCGGTTCGAGCTGCATCGGATCTTGAGCGCGCTTACCGTGTCATCACCGCGAAAAAATTCGTCGATCTTACGCACGCATTCGGACCCGACACGCCGGTTTGGTCCGGCTTCGGCGAGGCGAAATTCTCACCCGCCGCCGATCCTAAGACGCACGAGCCCTACACCATCCCGAAGGACGGATTCCGCGCCACCTACTATGAGATGGTCGGCCAGTACGGCACCCATGTCGATCCGCCGGCGCATTTCGCCGAAAACGGCATCACCATGGACCAAATTCCGCTCAAGCAAATGATCCTGCGCCTAGTCGTGCTCGATAACACCCCATATCTCGCCAAGGATCCTAACCACGCCTTTGCCGTCGCCGATTTGAAAAACTGGGAACGCGAGCACGGTCGCGTACCGAAAGGCGCGTTCGCGGCGCTGCGCACCGATATGTATAAGGACTGGGATTCCGATCCCGAGCGCTTCAAGCGCACGCCGTTTCCCGCTTGGGCCTTCGAGACCATTAGATATCTCTATGAGCAGCGCGGCGTCACCGCGACCGGCCATGAATCGATGGACACCGACATCACCGATAAGATGGATTCGGAGACCTACCTTCTCCAGCACGGCCACTTTCAGATCGAAGTCATGGCCAATCTCGACAAGGTGCCGACGACCGGCGCGCTTATCGTCGTGACTTGGCCGAAGGTGAAAAACGGGCTCGGCTTCCCCGCCCGTGCCTTCGCGATCCTGCCTTAGTGACTGCGCACTGGCTCATCAACTCATGGCATCTTCTCCTTCCTCCCCCGATGTCGAGCGGCTTGCGCGCGGAGTGCGCGCCGGCGATCGCACCGTGTTGTCGCGCGCCATCACGCTGATCGAGAGCAAACGGGCGGATCATCGCCAGACGGCCGCAGCGCTGATGCAAGCGCTCGTGAAGGATACCGGTGAGGCCGTTCGTGTTGGCATTACCGGCGCGCCCGGCGTCGGCAAATCGACGCTGATCGACGCGCTCGGCAGTATGCTGACCGCACAGGAGCACAAAATCGCAGTGCTCGCGGTTGACCCCTCGTCGCGGCGCACTGGCGGATCGATCCTGGCGGATAAGACGCGCATGGCGCGGCTCGCCAATGATCCGAACGCCTTTATACGTCCCTCGCCTACTTCCGGAACGCTCGGCGGTGTCGCAGCCAAGACCCGCGAGACCATGCTGCTCTGCGAGGCCGCCGGTTACGGCGTGGTTCTGGTCGAAACCGTCGGCGTCGGCCAGTCCGAGATCGCGGTCGCCGATATGACCGACTTTTTCCTGGTGCTGGCTTTGCCCGGCGCGGGCGACGAACTGCAGGCGCTAAAAAAAGGCGTCGTCGAGCTTGCCGATATGATCGCCGTCAACAAGGCCGACGGCGATAACATCGCGCGCGCCAAGCTCGCTGCGTCGCAGTTCAGCGCGGCGCTGGACATCCTCTCGCCGCGCTCGGCGAACTGGTCGCCGCCGGTCGGCACCTGCTCGGCGCTGACCGGCGAAGGCATCCCAGCGCTGTGGTCGCATATCGTCGACCATCGGCAACGGCTGACGGCATCTGGCGAACTTAAGACGCGGCGCGGCGAACAGCAGGTGAAATGGATGTGGACGATGCTGGAGGAACGGCTGTTCGCGCCGTTGCGTTCCGAGCGCGCATTGAAATCTGCTTTGCCGC
>CATPBC010000060.1 GCA_955652195.1 uncultured Xanthobacteraceae bacterium
TAAATTCTATTCAATGCGACAGGCAGCCGATCTCCGCCATGCAACCCGGGCCAGCCGCAAGTGTGAACCGGAATCCGTGCAATTTGACGATCGCGGCGACCATACTCAAGCCCAGGCCCAGGCCTTTGGTGTTTCGACTTTTGTCCGAGCGATAGAAGCGCTGGGTCACCGCTTCTCGTTCGATCTCGGGGATGCCGGGGCCGGTGTCGCTGACCCGGATTACGGTCTCGCCTTCCTGGTGAAGCAATGCGAGCTCCACGCGTCCGCCTTCGGGGGTGAATTTAACAGCGTTGTCGACCAGATTGGTGACGGCCTCGAAAAGAAGATCGCGGTCGCCGCGCACAGTCGCCCCATCGGGAGCCTCGACCCAAAGGGCGACACCCTTGTCCTCGGCGATCGGGTCGTAGAGATCGCCCACTTCGCGAATCAGAGGGGCAAGTTGGACCTCGCTAAACCCTTCGCGCCGGCGCCTATGCTCGATTTCCGTAATGCGCAACAGCGCCGTGACTGTGGTCAACGATTGGTCGAGACCAGCGATCGCCTGATCGGCAACTGCGCGTAATTCCTCCAGCGTTGAGGCGTGTTCGCGGCCGCGCTCGAGGCGTATCCGCACGCGGCTGAGCGGCGTGCGCAGGTCATGAGCAATGTTGTCGCCTACCACCTTCGCTTCCTGCAGAGCTTCCTCCAGCTGCGCCGCGCGCACCGCCGCGGTTATGTCGCTGCCCACGCCCCGGTAACCGAGGAAACGTCCTTGCGGATCAAATAGCGGCTTGCCGCTCGTGGCAATGTAGACTTCGGAACCGTCAATGCTGTTGGTGGCTCTGTACCTGAAATCGCGGAATGGCTTGTGCGCATCGAGGTCCGCCATGTGACGCCGCCACTTTTCTGACTCCTCCTCGACATCGCGAGCGAGTTCCCATCGCATCAGGCCGATCCGGAGGACGGGCATCCCAAGGGGGCTGAGCTGGTCGGATACATTGATGAAACGGTGGTCCGGCCCGGTTTCCCAGTACCAATCGAAAGCCGACTCGGTGTAATCGCGAAAGCGCTGCTCGCTCTCTCGAAGCGCATCTTCGGCACGCTTCTGGTCTTCGATGTCGGTAGAGACGCCGTACCATTTTACAATTTTTCCGAGTTCGTCACGGAGCGGCTGGGCGCGGCCTAGGAACCAGCGATATTCCCCGTCCGCTCTGCGGAGGCGTTCTATGTTCTCAAACGAAGTCCCAGTTTCCACGGCGATGCGCCAACTGTCTCCCATACGATCGACCGGATGGAGCGCTTTGTTCCATTCTCGTACATCGTCCAAGGAGAGGCCGATTTCCTCCCAACGTTGATTGATAAAATCGACAGAGCCGTCAGGCAAAGCAGTCCAGACCAGCGCTGGAATCGTATTGATGGCGAGTCGAAGCTCCCTTGCCGCCTGCTTGGCTACTGCTTCGGCCTGAAGCGACAGGATCAACAGGAAGATTCCGGAAACGGAGAACGCGACGATGACGACAATGATGGCGAGCAGATCGGTCGACAGCGCCGGCGCGCCTGCGGCCGCTCCCGGGTACGGCAACAGCGTCACGCCTGCCATGGCCGTGTAGTGCATTCCCGAAACCGCGACGCCGAGGGCGATCGCCGACAGGATCAGCGGCGGCCGTCCGCCGCGGCCGGTCGCCAGCCACAGCGCCAAACCCGACGCCGCGATCGCGATCGCCATGCTGGCGGCGACGTAGTAGCGATCGTGGATCATGTAGGCGCTGGCGGAAAGCGCGCTCATGCCGATGTAGTGCATGGCGAAAATGCCGCCGCCCATCAGGCACGCGGATAGCGTCAAGCGCAGAAGCGTGAGCGGCCCGGAGCTGGCGGCATAAACGGCGGCGCCGACCACGACGACGCAGACCAGAAACGACAGGAGCGTCGGGAATACCAGATAGTCGATCGGAAACGACGTGCGCGCTGCTAGCATGCCGACGAAGTGCATGGTCCAGATGGCGATGGCCAGCGAGAAGGCCGCGCCAGCCAGCAGCAAGCGCCGTCGCATGCCGGCGGCGGCGCCGATTTGCACCGCCAGACTCAAGCCGACATAGGCGCCCTGAATCGCCATGACGATCGAGAGCAGGACAAGCCAGGTTTCGTAGGTCACTGGCATTGCCGTCATATCCTTCGCCAGGAGACGACGCTTAAGCCCATTCTCCAATGGGTTCTGGAGCCATTATAGATGAGTTTGCGGCTGCCGCGAGACCGGGCTTTGGCGCCATCTCGCGGCGCCTGATGGCGGCAGCAACAGATAGGATGGTGAGAACCATTGATACAAAGTAGCTGCAATTGCATTACGACTTTGAGTCGGGTGGGGAACTGAGACTCCTGAACCGAAGCGTAGTGGACCACCAGCCGAAAACTGTTGCTGGAAACTTGATGAAGCAGCAGAGATTGTTGCGAGCGCGCTTTCCGAGATGTGATCCACGCAACCCTCAATCGCCCGCCAAACGTACGCCCGACAGCTGGTAGTCATCGCGATCGTTGACTTTGCACCCATTTGCCGCGTAGCTGCCGCGCAACCCGGAACACGCAATCGAAAAAGCACGACCTGAAAGTGCGACATGGCTGAACCGATCAAAATCCGCATGGGCGGCTATGGCCCGCCGAGCACATCATTTTCGCGATCGCTCAAATTGATCGGCGATACGCTCGCTGCGCGCCTGGGCGACCGCGTGCGCATCCACTACGTCTGGAACATCATGGATTTCGGCTACCGCGCGGAAGAAATCTTGAGCTTGGTCGAAGACGGGATACTGACGCTCGGCTATCAGTCGTCGAGCTATCTAACCGACCGCGTGCCAGACCTGGGCTTCGTCGATCTGCCGTTTCTGTTCGAGCGCCGCGACCAGGCGCGCGCCGCTATCGATGGCGAGCTCGGCCGCTATCTGGCCCACAAGATAGAGGCGCGAGTGAATTACCGCATCCTTGGCTATTTCGAAAACGGCTTTCGTCACATCTCCAATCGTCTGCGCACGATCCGCACGCCGGCAGACCTTGCCGGCATGCGCATCCGCGTATTGCCGAGCGAGGTGCAGGCCAGAACCTTCGAACTCCTTGGCGCCATTCCGCTGCGCTGCGACTTGACCGAAGCGATCGCCGCGATCAAGGCCGGCACCATCGACGCGCAGGAGAATCCATTCGCCAACACCGTGACCTATGGCGTGCACAAGTTTCATCATTTCCACACGGTCACTAACCATTTCTATATTTCGCGGCCGATTTTCCTCAATCGCACGCAATTCGACGCTTGGCCGCTCGATGTGCAAATCGCGATGCGCGAGGCAGTCACCAAGGCGATCGCGTTCCAACGCGAGCTGGCCATCGAGGAGGATCGCGAGGCGCGCGCGGCAATCGAGGCTGCCGGTTGCGAGATCACCGCATTGAATGCCGATCAGCATGGGCAATTTCGTGAAGCGGTGGCGCCGCTACTCGACGAGGCGCGCCGGACTTACGGCGCGGAAATGTTCGAGATGGTTGCGACGGCGAAAGAGGCGGCGGCAAACGCAGCGGAGATGGACGCCTAAATTATTCACCGCAGCTTCGGCATCACCTCGCTGGCAAACAGCTCCATGTTGCGCTTGGCGAACTCATCCGGCATCACGCCGAACTGCGGCATCACGATCAGATTTTCCAAGCCGGTTTGCTCGCGCACGCGCTCGATCTTTTCCAAGACGGTGCGCGGGCTGCCGATCACCGCGGTGCCGTTCGCCATCAACTCGTCGATGGTCTGATTACGGGCGCGGGAGCCGAGCGCGGTGCGGATTTTCATCGTGGCTTTCAGCGACGCATTCGACGTGTAGCCGGGCGGCAGCAGCATTTCCCACGGCATCGGCAAAAAATTATTGAACAGCGTTTCGATGCCGGCCTTGGCTTCCTCGCGGGCGCGCGCGTCGGTATCGGCGACATAGAGCGGCACGGCCCAACCGAGCTGGCTGCCTTCAGCGGTATAACCATGCCCCTGCGCCGTATCGCGGTACATATTGAGATAGCGCACTACGGCGGCCTCGGAGCTGAACGTGACCAGAAACGGATATTTGCGCTCCGGCGCCGAGGCCCAATCGATGGTCTCGCGCGAGCCCATCGACGGAATCCACACTGGCGGATGTGGCGTCTGATAAGGCCGCGGCCACAAGTTGACATAGCGATTGCGGAAGTGATTGCCCTCGAACTCGAACGGTCCGACCGTGGTCCAGGCCTTGATGATCAGATCATGCGCTTCATGAAAGCGCTCGTGCGAGAATGCCGGGTTGACGCCGGTCGAGTGATATTCGGCGCCAATCCCCCGGACGAATCCGGCAATGATGCGACCCTTTGACAAGACGTCGAGCATCGCAAACTCTTCGGCAATGTTGATCGGGTTGCCGACGATCGGCAGCGCGCGGCCGAGAATGGCGATCTTGATGGTCTTAGTGCGCTGGATCAGCGCGCTGGCGATCAGGTTCGGCGCCGGCATCATGCCGTAAGCGGTCTGATGATGCTCGTTGACGCCGATGACATCGAAGCCGAGCTTTTCGGCGGACGTGAGCTGGTCGAGATAAGAATCGTATTCCGCGGCGCCTTTCTTCGGGTCGTAGAAGCTGTTGGGCAAAACCACCCAAGCCGAGCGGTGTTCAGCCGCGGCTTTGAGATCGAGCGGCCGATACGGCATCAGATGAAAGCAGGTGAACTTCATGCCAAGGTTTGACCCTATGCCCGATCAAGCAACGCGATGACTTTTTCTGTGACGAGGTCGCATTGCTCGATATGGGGACTGTGGCCGCACGCCTCGACCATCGAGATTTGTGCGCCGGCGACGCGCTCGCTCCATAGCGCCGCATAGGCGCTCGGCAGAATTTTGTCTTGAACGCCCCACACGACATGCGTTGGCACTGCGATGCGATGCAGCCATTTTTCCAGCGCCGGGTTGAACCAGCGCGGCTCCCAGCCGAATTTAACCGCAGCCACCCGGTTTTGCAGGTCGATATCGAGTTGCGCCTCGTCAGGCGGCGGCGCCTGCAGCAACGCGTCGGCAAAGCTTTGATTGTAGTAGCGGTTGCGGATCGCTTCCTCGGGCGACCAGATAAAATTGTCGCCGGGCGGAATTCCTTTGACGCGAATGCCGGTGGGGGCAAGGAGCGTCAAGCTGGCGATGCGGCGCGTATTGCGGATCGCCGCCTCCGCCGCGGTCCAGCCGCCGAGCGAATGCCCGATGACATGAACGGGGGACGAATAGGCGCTATCGAGCAGGTCGAGATAGTACATCGCGAGATCCGCAACATCGCGCAGCCAGTGCGGATCGTCCGAGGCGCCGAAGCTCGGATGTTCCGGAACCATGAGTGCGAAGCGTTGCGACAGGCGTTCGAAGAACGGCAGCCAAGCCGGCCAGCCGCCGGCGCCATGGAGAAAAAGCACCGGCTTGCCGGAGCCGGCGCGGCGCACGCGAACCCGCGTGCCGCGGGTAACCAAAGTCTCGGTTTGCGCGGTCATGACGTCAGACAATATCTTTCAGCCGTGCTCTTCGCAGTCGTGCTCTTAGCAGCCGTGCTCTTAACCTTGGCGTCAACTACGGTGCTGGTCCGGCGCCGCCAAGATCAAAGCCCAGAACACTTTATACTTGGACTTCGGCGAATAAACCGCGGCGATGCCCATATGCGTTACATTCGCATTGAGCATATTGGCGCGATGCGGCGGCGAATCGCGCCAGCCGGAAAAAGCCTCGGCCAGCGTATGATAGCCGGCGCCAATGTTTTCGACGGCGATGGTGGCATCGAACCGCGACTTGCGGATGCGCTCCTTAAACGGCGCGCCGGCACCGTGATCGAGTGCGCCGCGCGCCGCCATGGCGCTGGCTTGCTCATTGGCGAGCCGCATCAGTTCGGGGTCGATCGTAACAGTGCCGAGGCCGTTGTTGCGGCGATAGCCGGAAATCATCGATTGCGCCGCGCCGGCATCGAGTGCGGCCGTCGGCCCGGCGAGGTCCTGGTAGAAACTTGGTTGGCCTTCCGGCGGATTATTGCCGGTACAGCCGAATAAAACCGCCGCGCCGAGTGCAAGCCCGCAAAGACGGGCCGCGTCAAATAGCCGGATCATGCAAAATGCCCCCCGTCCTGCGAGCATGTAAGCAAAAAAGTGTCGGAAGCGTGAACGGAAATCGCCGAACGGAATTCGCCCTGTTTTCCGCAAGGGCCCTCGTTTACGATTGGCGCACAGGAGTTCTGCCAGGAGTTCTGCAATGACTGAATCATCCGCTCCGCCGCGACCGCGCACGCCCGGCGCCAAGCGCGCCGCTCCCGGCGAATACGTGTTCGATCTTGCTCGTGTCAATCACATCCTGGGCGGTCCTGATTATTCGACCGCAAACGGCTCCTGTGTCGAGGGCGATCGCATGATCGTCGGACTGATGCGCATGTCGGCTGGTACCGGCGCCGAGCCGCATTCGCATCCCAACGAACAATGGATTTATATTCTGCAGGGCGTGTTCCACGCCACCATCGGCGGCAAGTCCATCGAAGCCAAGCCCGGTTCGGTGATCTATGTTCCCGCCAATGTCGTGCATGCCGGCAAAGCTTCGGCCGATAGCGACGTCGTATTCTTTACGGTAAAGGACGCGTCGCACGGCCTGCACGGCATTGCAGCGGGCGGCTAATGCGGTGGATTTGAAGTTCCTACAGTTCAGTCGGAAGCTCTCATAGGAACTTCAAATCCAAAAACCGCATTAGAATTAAATATAGGATTAGGCTGTCGCTCCATCGAAAATGGCACATCAGCGGAGAGCGTCATGAAACGCCCGGTGATTCTAGTGACGACGATACTGTGCCTGGCCGCAATGTGCCTGAGCCCTGGTGCCGCGCTGGCGCAAACCACAGACAAGTATCCCTCGAGGCCGGTCAAGATCATCGTGCCCTATGCGCCTGGCGGGGCGACCGATATCGTGGCGCGCATCCTCGCCGAGCAAATGAGCAAGCGGCTCGGGCAATCGTTCTATGTCGAGAGCAAGCCGGGCGCGTTCGGCATCATCGCGAGTGAGGACATGGTGCGCTCGCCTGCCGACGGCTACACGCTGATGATCGGCAATGTCTCGACCAACGCCATCACGCCGATCATCTATGCGGAGAAATTCAAGATCGATTACGCCAGGGATGTGGTGCCGATCACGAATGTGGTCGACATACCGGCTTTCCTCGTCGCCACGACCA
>CATPBC010000061.1 GCA_955652195.1 uncultured Xanthobacteraceae bacterium
GAGATAGCGTCCCATCTCTGTTTCGGGGTGCTCGCCCGGCGAGATGCGACGATAAATTTTCAACATCGCTACGTCGCCGATCGTTAGCGAGCTGTTAGAGTGCTCCGCGGCGAGCCAATTGACCTCTGCATCGGGAATGGCCTCGAGTTGCCCGCGGCCGGTATCGGTCGGTCGGAAACGCACGACGCCGTCGCTATAGGCAAACTCCTTCCCTGCCGCTAGAGCGGCCACAAAGCTGTACGCGAATGATGGTAACGCAAAGGCATCGGTGAGAAGTCCGACGCGCCGACCGCGCCGGACGCGCGCCACCGCCAGCCGGTTAGCCAGCGCGGCGGACGGTTCGTCTTCCCATAGGATCGATAGCGGCAGGAACCAACGCGTGGTCGCGCCCGGTGTCTTGACTTCAACTTCGGTGAGCAAAATTTCGTGGGCGCCCTCATCGATGTCGATGAGATTGATAATACGTGTCGCCTTGATGGCTTGGTCTTTCAGGCCAAACCAACGACGCCTGGCAATGTATTGTGGCAGAGCCTCGTCCTCGACGAGTTTGGCAGCGGACGTGGAGAGCGCTTTGGCCAGGCTATCGCGAATTACCATTGTCACGAACTCCGGCAGCGGCTCGGGGGCGGGGGTATGCCAGCCAGGCTGATCGCTCGCTGTTGCCAGCGCGAACCAATAGAAACCAAAGGGCGGCAAGGTAAGGAGATAAGTCAGTTCGCCGATCGGCGGAAACGCCGACCCGGCATTGAGCTCCACGGGAACGCGCCCAGCAAATTGCGACAGATCAAGCTCGACGGCTTGCGAGCTGTGCGCCAGATTGGCAACGCACAGGAGGGTATCGCCGCCATACTCGCGAAGGTAGGCCAGGACTTTGCGGTTCCTGGGAGAGAGCAATGTCAGCGTGCCGCGTCCAAATCCGGGATGCCGGCAACGGATCGCGAGCATGCGTCGCGTCCAATTGAGGAGTGAATGCGGGTCCCGACTTTGCGCTTCGACGTTGATCGTCCCGTAGCCATAGAGCGGATCCATGAGGGGCGGCAATACCAGCGCGGCGGGATCGGCGCGGGAGAATCCACCGTTGCGATCTGGCGACCATTGCATCGGTGTACGCACGCCGTTGCGATCGCCAAGATGGATGTTGTCCCCCATTGCAATCTCGTCACCATAATAAATGACTGGCGTGCCCGGCATCGACAATAGAAGGCTGTTCATCAATTCGACACGGCGCCGGTCGCCCTGGAGCAAAGGTGCAAGGCGCCGGCGGATGCCTAAGTTGAGGCGCACTCGGCGGTCGGCGGCATAGGTCTGCCATAGATAATCGCGCTCACTGTCGGTCACCATTTCCAGCGTGAGCTCGTCGTGATTGCGCAGGAATACCGCCCATTGGCAGGTATCCGGGATCGGTGGCGTCTGCCGCATGATGTCGCTGATCGGAAATCGATCCTCGCGCGCGATCGCCATGTACATGCGCGGCATCAGCGGAAAATGGAATGCCATGTGGCATTCGTCGCCTTCGCCGAAATACTCCTTTACGTCTTCCGGCCATTGATTGACTTCGGCGAGTAGCATGCGGTCGGGAAAAGTGGCGTCGAGTTCGGCGCGGAAGCGTTTGAGAATTTGATGGGTCTCAGGAAGGTTTTCGTTGCTGGTGCCTTCGCGCTCGACCAGGTACGGCACGGCCCCCAGCCGCAGACCATCGACGCCAAGCTGGAGCCAGTATCGCATCACCCCCAGCATCGCCTTTAGAACCTGCGGATTATCGAAATTCAGATCCGGTTGGTGCGAGTAGAAGCGATGCCAGTAGTAGGCGCCAGCAACCGGATCCCACGTCCAATTGGAGCGTTCTGTGTCGATAAAGATGATGCGCGTGCCGGCATATTTTTGATCGTTATCGGACCACACATAGAAATTGCGCAACGGCGATCCGGGCTTCGCGCGGCGGGCCCGCTGAAACCATGCATGCTGATCTGAGGTATGATTGGCCACGAGCTCGGTGATGACGCGGATGCCACGGGCATGGGCCGCACGCACGAACTGCCGGAAATCGGAAAGCGTGCCATACTCCGGATGAACGTCGCGATAGTCGCTAATGTCATAACCGTCATCCAGTCGCGGCGACGGATAGAATGGCAGAAGCCAGATGGCGTTGACGCCGAGATCGCCGATGTAGTCGAGCTTGGATATCAATCCCGGGAAATCGCCGATGCCATCGTCGTTACTGTCAAAGAACGATCTCACATGCAGCTGATAGATGATCGCGTCCTTGTACCAGAGCTGATCCGCCGTGACGGCCGCGGCTGATTTGGCTTGCGCGTCCACCGGTCAGCCTCCCGAATGTGGCGTGAACGCCAAATGGCAAAAGGATCCACTAGCTATCCTTTTTACGCCAGCCAGCGCGCCCAGCATCTGGTGGCCAGATCGCACCTAACTCTCCTTGCACATGCGAGAAGGATGATGAATTGGCGTCGCCTCCCGTGCTGTGCCGTCAGCCGGACGACACACCCTACCACATTCTCAATTAGAGCTGTGCTGCATCACAGCAAACCTACCCCGGCCGATGTCTGTTGCGGGTCAATCGCGTCGTTTCGAGCAGACGCCAGTTACTTCCGCTTCGCCCCTGATGGCGGACATTCTGCAAAGTCTGCGTCGGGCATAAGATGACATCGCGCCAACTGATTCGTTAGGTTATCAGCACCCGCAATACGGATCGGCACAATAGCAATGCCCCCGCAAGACAGGGGCCCGCGAAAGCAGACTCTAAAGCACTAGGAAATGCCTACTTTGTCATGCAGTCATAAAGAAACTGCCAGCTTTTCCGACCTGAGAGCTTTGCCTTTGTTGATTGCTTTTGGCAATCGCCCCATTTCGCTTTCTCTTCAGACCACTTCGCCTTCGCGGCATCCCACTGTTTTTGTGTCCATTTCGAAACATCTTCCATTTTTGTTGTTGAGGTAGCCGGTGGCTTGGTCGATTGAGGCTGTGTTTGATTTTGAGCCAAGGCAGCTCCTGTAGCAAAATACGCAAAAATGACTAGCGACAGGACATGAGTGCGTAATCGAAACATGTGCATATTAACCTCCGTGAAATGCGATTTTGTATTAGCGATTTTGATTGATGCGCTCGCACTTTTTGCTAAAGAGACATGCCGCCAACAAGTCGGAAAAGCGACTTTAGTTCCCGGCAGGTCAGCAGGGCGAAGCTGGAAGCACAAACAGATCGGGACTGTGTCTTTTCAGCACTAGAGGCCCTCTAACAGCACCCCTAGGCTAATGTGGTCATGACAAAGGGGGACTCTCTATGAAAAAGTTCGCACTAGCGACAGCCGCGGTGTTGGCTCTCCTGAGCATCGCCGGCTGCGCGCAGGTCGGTAAGGGCAAAGCCCCACCGCCTGTCGTCACTAAGGGGTAATTGCTGGACAGATATTGGGAAGGGCTGGGCATCAAAC
>CATPBC010000062.1 GCA_955652195.1 uncultured Xanthobacteraceae bacterium
ATTCACGTCACAAACTGGGAACGCTCGAACGCGTTCTACACGACAGTCCTGGGCGCCGAACTGGTCGCCCGACCGACCGGCTACGCGTATCGCTTCGGTGATAAGCAGCTCAACGTACATGGACCGGGGGTGAAGCCGGCAGAGGTGGCGCGGGTTCCCGTTGCGCCCGGCAATAGCGATTTGTGCTTCGAATGGATCGGGCCGATCGCGGACGCCATTGCGCATCTGCGGCGCTGCGGCATAGCGATCGAAAACGGGCCGATGCAGCGCTTCGGCGCCAAAGGCGCGGGTAACAGTGTTTATTTTCGCGACCCGGACGGCTCGTTGATGGAATTCATGTCGTACGCGTAAGCTTTCGGTGATGTCTGTGCCCAAATTTCAGAGACCGAGATGAGAGAAGCCCCGGGAATGCACGATCCGACCGTTCTGCCGTCCAATCTTCCGGTTCCGGAAGACGACGGCGCAGCGCGGCATCTCACCGGGATGAAACTTCCGGATGTTACGCTGCCGGCCACCACGGGGCCGGCCGTGAACCTCGCGAAACTCATCGGGCTCACCGTCCTTTACGTTTACCCGCGCACTGGCGTTCCCGGCGTCGATGCGCCGTCCGGCTGGGATGATATCCCCGGCGCCCGCGGCTGCACGCCGCAATCGTGCGGCTTTCGCGATCATTTCAGAGAGCTCAAGGCGCTCGGCGTCGCTCAAGTCTATGGATTGTCAACGCAGGACAGCGCTTATCAGCGCGAAGCGGCGCAGCGGCTTCATCTGCCGTTCCCGCTTTTGTCCGATGCCGATTTGAAACTGAAAACCGCAATTGGCCTGCCGAGTTTTTTCACATCCGGCATGACTCTGTACAAACGCATGGCGATGGTGCTCGAGGGCGCCGCGATCGTGCGCGTTTTTTATCCGGTATTTCCGCCTGACAAAAACGCCGAAGAAGTCATGGCGTGGCTTCGATCACGCCCTGCGCATCCGCATCGATGAGTTTGCGCGCCTGGCCGATCACGTCGCGGAACATCTGCGGCGTCAGCACGCCAGTATTGGTGTTGTAACGCGAGCAGTGATAGCTGTCGAACAGCGTGAGCGCGGGCAGCACATGCGCCCGCCCATGCGCGAAGGGGAATTGCGATCGCCGTATGCCGCTTGCAAGCACAAAGCTCTCATGCGCAATACGGCCTAAAGCGACCGCGACCCGCAGCTTGTTCATCTCGGCGATGGCGGCCTTTAGGAAATCGCGACAGGTCGTGATCTCTTGCGGTGTCGGCTTATTGTCCGGCGGGACGCAGCGCACCACGTTGGTGATACGGCAATCGATCAATTCGAGCCCATCGTCGGCACTGGCCGCGTAATTGCCGCGCGCGAAGCCGAACTCAGCCAGCGTCGCATAGAGCAGATCGCCGGCATAATCGCCGGTGAACGGCCGGCCGGTGCGATTGGCGCCGCGCAGGCCGGGGGCCAGACCGACGATCAGCAGCCGCGCATCGCTTCGTCCGAAAGAATCAACCGGAGCATTGAACCAGTCCGGCTCGCGCTGGCGCCAGGAATCGCGAAAGGCCACGAGCCGCGGGCAACGCGGACAATCGCGGCCGGGCATTCCACTGCCGCGCGTCATCGAAGCTATTCGTCTTCGAACTCGTCTTCGACTTCGACGCGTTGTGCGGTCGGACTACGCTGCAGAAATTGCGGCGTGTGCCTCGGCTCACGCGGTTCGCGGGCTTCTCTCGGCTCGCGGATCGGTCGTTCGGTCGGATCGCGGCCGATCTTGGATTGGAGCTCCATGATGTCGACGAACTGATCGGCCTGGCGGCGCAGCTCATCGGCGACCATCGGCGGCTGCGTCGAAATCGTCGAGACGACCACGACGCGAACGCCGCGGCGCTGCACCGCCTCGACCAGCGAACGGAAATCGCCGTCGCCGGAAAATAGCACCATCTGGTCAATGAACGGCGCAAGCTCCATCGCGTCGACGGCAAGCTCGATATCCATATTGCCTTTGACCTTGCGGCGCCCGGTTTGATCGACGAATTCCTTGGTCGCTTTGGTGACAACGGTATAACCGTTGTAGTCGAGCCAATCGATCAGCGGGCGGATCGAGGAATATTCCTGATCTTCGATGACCGCGGTGTAGTAAAACGCGCGCACGAGATAGCCGCGCGATTGAAATTCGCGCAGCAGGCGTTTGTAGTCGATGTCGAAACCGAGCGACTTTGCTGTCGCGTAAAGATTGGCGCCATCGATGAACAATGCAATTTTTTCGATTTGTGCCGACATGATGTGTCTCGTGACTGTCTCTGGTGATAAAACCGGCTCGATCGCAAATGGATTCGGCCGCCGGTGCTTAAATCAAGTTTCCCGCCACCGAAAATATTTCACACACGAAATACTGTCGCCATCGTTGGGCAAAATCCACGGTGGACGTACTGTGGCACGCCGTCGCGGTGCTTCCAATATTGACGACGTGGAACTCCGCGGCAGGTTCCTGGAAAATTCGGTAACAGAGGAAGCCATGGCCGCCAAGTTAAAAGTTGGCCCGCTAAAAACCATATCCGAAACGTGGCCGTAAAAAAGCAAGCCGAAGCGCCGCCACGGCTCGCGTTCCGGCGCGGCGAACCGGCTGGATGGGCTTGCTTACTGACCTTTCGGCGCGGTTCTTAGCGTCCGCCCCTTGCGCCGGCGCCCCAGGCAGGATACCTAAGCGCCACATTACCCAATGATTACAGGTACGAGAGCTTTGCCGCCTGCCCCGAACCGGGAGCTGCGGCAGGCCGACAAGGAGCTAATATCAGATGGCCCGCGTCACCGTTGAAGATTGCATCGATAAGGTCGAGAATCGGTTCGATCTCGTTCTGTTGGCGAGTCACCGCGCGCGGTTGATTTCATCCGGCGCGCAGATCGCCGTGGAGCGCGACAACGACAAGAACCCGGTGGTGTCGCTGCGCGAGATTGCCGAGAAGGCGATTTCGCCCGAGGACCTGCGCGAGGAACTCGTCCATTCATTGCAGAAATATGTGGAAGTCGACGAGCCCGAGCCGGAGGCGGTTCCGCTCATCGGCGCGCCGGGTACCGGGGTGGACGCCGACGATACCGACGTGACCACGGACCGGATGTCCGAAGAGGAGCTCCTCAAGGGCCTCGAAGGCCTTACTCCTCCCGAAAGCCAGCCCGAACCGGACGCGGGCGACGAAGAGGAAGAGGGATAGGCATTCTCGCCTGTGGCGGGCCTTCGCCTTTTCATCCTCTGACGATAATTTAACGAAATCTGTCTTTGTTGTCGGCTGCTGTCGGGGCTTGACCTGGCTCGCGGCCGCCATCGGCGTGTGCCATCGAGATGCCATCGGGGATGCGCCCCGTGGCGTCCTTGTGGCGTCAGGGCCACGCCATGATATCTTTGTGAGCACTTTGGCCCCGTTTTGGGCGCAGATGGGTGACCGCGGGGTCGCCTAAGAACGTCTGGGAATTTGTTATGCCGCGCATGCCGATCGACCTGCCGCGGATGCAGAACCAGCCCCGTACCCGGGCGCCGGTGGCGCACAGCCCCGATTTGGCGCCGGACTTGGCGCGGGACCTGGTGCCGCTCGAACTCGAAAAAGCGCCGGCAAAGCCGCGCCGGCCGCGGCTGATGCGGCAATATGAACTGATCGACCGTGTCAAACAGTACAATCCGAACGCCAACGAGGAGCTTCTTAACCGCGCCTATGTTTATGCGATGCGCGCCCATGGCGAACAGAAGCGGGCCTCTGGCGATCCTTATATTTCGCACCCGCTTGAAGTGGCCGCGATCCTTACCGAGCTTAAGCTCGACGATGCCACCATCGCGGCGGCGCTACTTCATGACACGATTGAAGATACCGACGCCACCCGCGCGGAGATCGACCGGGTCTTCGGCCATGAGATCGGGCGTCTGGTCGAAGGACTGACCAAGCTCAAACGCCTCGAACTCGTCTCCAAGGAAGCCAAACAGGCGGAAAACCTGCGCAAGCTTCTCCTGGCGGTGGCCGATGACGTTCGCGTGCTGCTCATCAAGCTCGCCGATCGGCTGCACAATATGCGTACGTTGGCGCATCAGCCGCCGGACGCGCGCCGTCGTACCGCCGACGAGACGCTTGAAATCTATGCCCCGCTCGCCGGCCGCATGGGTATGCAGCGGATGCGCGAGGAGCTGGAAGATCTCGCATTCCATGAACTCAATCCGCAAGCCTATAAGATCCTGAGCGAACGGCTCGAGGCCTTGGCCGCCCGATCGAGCAGCCGGATCGCCGAAATTGAGCAGCAGTTGACAAAGAAGCTTGCTGACCGCGGCATCGGCGCAGAAGTGATTGGCCGGCGCAAGCGCGTCTACTCGATCTGGCGCAAGATGGAGCGCAAGGCCGTCGGCTTCGAGCAGTTGTCGGATATTTTGGGCTTTCGCGTCGTGGTCGGCAATGTTGGCGAATGTTACCAGGCGCTCGGCATCGTTCACACGACTTGGCCAGTCGTGCCGGGCCGCTTTAAGGATTACATCTCGACCCCCAAGCAAAACGATTACCGCTCGATTCATTCGACGGTGGTCGGTCCCGGCAAGCAGCGCGTCGAGCTGCAGATCCGCACCCGCGACATGCAACAGATCGCCGAATACGGCATTGCCGCGCACGCGCTCTATAAGGATGGCCTGGGCTCGCCCACGGAAAAGCTGTCTCGTGAATCGAGTGCCTATGCCTGGCTGCGCCGCACCATCGAGTTGCTGGCGGAAGGCTCCAACCCGGAGGAGTTCCTAGAGCACACCAAGCTCGAACTGTTTCATGACCAGGTCTTTTGCTTCACGCCAAAAGGAAAGCTGATTGCGCTGCCGCGCGGCGCCACGCCGATCGATTTTGCCTATGCGGTGCATACCGACATCGGCAACATGGCGATTGGCGCCAAGATCAATGGCAAGATCGGGCCGCTGAGTTCGGCCCTGCAAAACGGCGACGAAGTGCAGATCTTGACCTCGAAGGCGCAGACCGCGCCGCCGGCGGCCTGGGAGTCGATTGTCGTTACCGGCAAGGCGCGCGACGCTATCCGCCGTGCGACGCGTGCCGCGGTGCGCCACCAATATTCCGGATTGGGGCGGCGCATCGTGGAACGGCTCTGCGAGCGGGCCAAGATTGAATATTCCGACGAAAAGCTCGCCGGCGCTTTGCCGCGGCTTGCCCGCGGCTCGATCGATGACGTGATGTCGGCGGTTGGCCGCAGCGAGATGAAAGCGTCCGACGTCGTGCGTGCGATGTATCCCGACTACCGCGACGAACGCGTCACCCCGGTCGCGCCGAAGCCGGACAGCGGCTGGTTTGGCCTGAAATTGGGCAGAGCAGTAAAATTCAAGCTGCCGGCAGAATCCGAAAGCAGCGCAATCCCGATCCGCGGCATCAATACCGGCTTGCCGGTGCGCTTCGCCCCCAAGGGTGGTGCGGTGCCTGGCGACCGCATCGTCGGCATCCTCACCCCCGGCGAAGGCATCACGATCTATCCGATTCAGTCGGAGGCTCTCAAGCAGTTCGAGGATCAACCGGAGCGCTGGCTCGACGTGCGCTGGGACGTCGACGACAAGGTGCCGCAGCGGTTTCCGGCGCAGCTTGCGGTGCAGTCGGTGAACGAGCCCGGGACGCTTGCGCAAATCGCGCAAGTGATTGCCGAGCACGACGGCAATATCGACAATATCCGCATGACCCGCCAATCGCCGGACTTCACCGAATTGACCATCGATCTTGAAGTCTACAACCTCAAACACCTGACCTCGATCATCTCGCAATTGCGGGCGAAAAAAGTCGTGGCCGCAGCCGACCGGGTGAATGGATAGTCAGGGGATGCCGCGCTGTGCCAAATCCGTGACTGGACTTTTCGGCTGATATGGCTGTCCTTCCGATCCGATTGGGCGTGAACATCGATCATGTCGCCACCGTGCGCAACGCACGCGGCGGCCGGCATCCCGATCCAGTCAAGGCTGCCGAAATCGCAATCGCCGCCGGCGCCGATGGCATCACCGCGCATCTGCGCGAAGACCGCCGCCACATCCTCGACGCGGACGTGACCCGGCTGAAAGATCGCATTGGCAAGCCGTTGAACCTCGAAATGGCGGCCACCGCGGAGATGGTGGAGATTGCGCGCAAGCTCAAGCCGCACGCCGCCTGCATCGTCCCCGAACGCCGGCAGGAGCGGACCACTGAGGGCGGTCTTGATGCCGCGGGTCAGCGCGAGGCGTTGCGCGCGGTCGTGGGGGAGTTGGCCGATGCCGGCATTCGCGTTTCACTCTTCATCGCCGCCGAGCCGACGCAGATCGAGGCCGCGGTGAGCATCGGGGCCCCCGTGATCGAGATTCATACCGGAGCATGGTGTGACGCGATCGCGGCAGGGGAGACCGCTGCAGCCACGGCAGAGTTCGATCGGATTGCGCGCGGCGCCGGGCTCGCCAACCGCGCGGGGTTGGCGGTTCATGCCGGCCACGGTCTCGATTTTGTCACTGCCGAAAAAATCGCGAGCCTTGGCGAAGTGGTTGAGCTCAATATTGGACACTTTCTTATCGGCGAGGCGATCTTTGCCGGATTGGGCGCGGCGGTGCGTTTAATGCGTTCCGCCATGGACCGGGGCAGGGCACAGCTCGGTGCTCCAGGCACTGCGCGAAGCAGGATGCGATGATCCTTGGCATCGGCTCCGACATCACCGATGCACGGCGCATCGCCAAGGTCATCGAGCGGCACGGCGACCGATTTCTCGATCGCGTGTTTACGCCGATCGAACGGGCGCGGGCCGACAAGCGGCGCAACCGGGTAGAGACCTATGCCAAGCGGTTTGCCGCCAAGGAGGCTTGCGCCAAGGCGCTGGGAACTGGACTGCGCCGCGGAGTGTGGTGGCGCGATATGGGAGTGGTGAATTTGCCTGGCGGCCGCCCCACCATGGAATTGACCGGCGGCGCGCAACGGCGGCTGCACGCCATCACGCCCAAGGGCTACGAGCCGCGCATCGACGTGACGATTACCGACGAAGGGCCCATGGCCCATGCCTTCGTCGTCATCTCGGCGGTCCCAACCGCAGATTCCTAAATTGTCTCGGACTCGATGCGCATCGCTGCGATGAAAAATTCTTCATGCGCGCCAAGAACCGATCATAAGCACATGGGAACGCTACGTAAAATCGGCTCCAGCGAGCCCGCGACCAAATCCCGCGCGTAATTGCTTGTCGCCGCCCCAGACGCTACAAGACCGCCGCGGGGCGCTTCCACACGAGATGACAGGCTGATGAGTGTGCAAACCGGAACCAAACGGAAAGAGGGTGGCTTTGCCGAAACGGTACGCGTGGTCTTTCATGCTCTGATCATTGCGTTGGTGATCCGCACGTTCCTGTTTCAGCCCTTCAACATTCCGTCCGGTTCAATGATTCCCACGCTGCTGGTGGGCGATTATCTGTTCGTGTCGAAATTCTCCTACGGCTACACCCATTATTCCTTCCCGTTCTCGCCGCCGATCTTCTCCGGCCGCATCTTCAGCTCGCAGCCGCAGCGCGGCGATGTCGTGGTATTCCGCCTGCCCAAAGATGATTCGGTCGATTACATCAAACGGGTCGTCGGCCTGCCTGGCGACCGCATCCAGATGATCGACGGCGTGCTCAATATCAATGGGGTCGCAGTGCCGCGGCAACGCGTCGAAGATATGGTCACGGATGACGACGGCGTGGTGCAACGGGTCAAACAATATCGCGAGACGCTGCCCAACGGCGTCAGCTACAACACCTGGGATCTCACCGACAATGGATTTTATGACAATACGCCGGTCTATACGGTACCGCCCGGCGATTATTTCATGATGGGCGACAACCGCGATAATTCGACCGACAGTCGCGTGCTCAGCCAAGTCGGCTACGTGCCGGGCGAGAACATTATCGGCAAGGCGCAAATCATCTTTTTCTCGATCCGCGACGACACCCATGCTTGGGAGGTGTGGCGCTGGCCCTGGTCGGTTCGATGGGACCGTCTGTTCACGCTGGTGCGATGAGCGGCCGCCGCAAAGGCAAATCCGCTGCAATTTGCGAACCGGCCGCCGCGCAGTCCGTTGCACCCGTTGCACCCCTTGCGCAGGCCGATGGCAGCAAGCGAACGCGCCGCCGCAAGCTTGCCGGCACCGTCCTCGAAGAGCGCATCGGCTACCGGTTCGGCGATCCCCCGACACTGGAAATGGCGCTCACGCATATTTCCGCGCTCAAGGGCGCGCGCAATCGCGGCGGCAGTTATCAGCGTTTGGAATTCCTCGGCGATCACGTGCTCGGCTTGGTGATCTCTGACATGCTGTACCGCACCTTTCCGAAAGCCGACGAAGGCGAACTGTCGCGCCGCCTCGCCGATCTGGTGCGCAAGGAAACTTGTACCGAGATCGCGCGCAGCGTCGACCTCGGCGCAGTCATTCGGGTCGGATCCTCCGAACACAATGCCGGCGCGCGCTCGCGGCCGGCTATCCTCGCCGATGTGTGCGAAGCGGTGATCGGGGCGGTTTATCTCGATGGCGGTTACAAAGCTGCAGAAGAAGTCGTCGAACGCCTCTGGCAGGTGCGGCTGCGCGCCACCGCTCAGCCGCTGCGCGATCCAAAAACGGTATTGCAGGAATGGGCGCAGGCGCGCGGCCTGCCGACGCCGGCCTATCGCGAGATCGCTCGCTCCGGGCCGGATCACAGTCCCGAGTTCCGGGTCGCCGTGCAGCTTCCGGCCTTGGCGCCGGCTGAAGGATTGGGACGCTCCAAGCGCGCCGCCGAACAGGCGGCCGCCGCCGCCATGCTGGCGCGCGAGGGTGTCGAGCCAGCGCGCCGCAATGGCTGAACAGGCGCCAGCCGCGCAGCGCTGCGGTTTTGTGGCGCTGATTGGCGCGCCGAACGTCGGAAAATCCACGCTCATCAATGCGCTGGTCGGCGCGAAAGTGTCGATCGTCACGCCGAAGGTGCAAACCACGCGCAGCCTCATTCGCGGCATCGCCATTGAAGGCGACGCCCAGCTTATTTTCGTCGATACGCCGGGGATCTTTTCGCCGCGGCGACGGCTGGACCGCGCCATGGTCGGCACTGCCTGGGGCAGCACGCAGGATGCCGATCTCGTCGCGCTCCTGATCGATTCGCGCCGAGGGCTCAAGGAGGACGACGAAAAAATCCTGCAGGGGCTTGGCGAAATCCGTCCGCCAAAGGTGCTCGTTCTCAACAAGATCGACCTGGTCGACAAACTGGCGCTGTTGGCCTTGACGCACGAGGCCAATCAGCACGCCAGTTTCGCTGCCACATTTATGATCTCGGCGCTGTCCGGCGACGGCGTGCCCGACCTGAAACGCTGGCTTGCCGCGCACGCGCCGGCAGGACCGTGGCTCTACCCGCCAGACCAGATTTCGGACGCGCCGCTGCGCCAATTGGCGGCGGAGATCACGCGGGAAAAGCTCTATCTGCGGCTGCATCAGGAATTACCTTATCAGTCGACAATCGAGACCGAGGTTTGGAAAGAGCTCAAAGACGGCGCGGTGCGCATTGAGCAGACCCTCTATGTCGAGCGCGAGAGTCAGCGCAAAATCGTCCTCGGCAAGGGCGGCCAGACGCTCAAGGCGATCGGGACCGCGGCGCGCGCGGAAATCGCCGCGGCGATCGAGCAGCCGGTGCATCTTTTTCTTCACGTCAAAGTGCGGGAAGGATGGGCCGACGACCCGGAACGCTACCGCGCAATGGGGCTGGAATTTCCTAAGGAGTAGCAAGGACTAGAACCACGGCCAGTACAGTGCTGCCTTCCCGGTCAAAGACTATGTAAATACGCAATCATGGAATGGGTCGACGAAGGCATCGTGCTCGGCGTCAGGCGCCACGGCGAGACCAGCGTTATTCTGGAATTGATGACGCATGCGCATGGCCGGCACCTTGGGCTGGTGCGCGGCGGATCCGGCGCGCGCCTGCGCGGCATTTTGCAGCCGGGCAATGCGGTGCACGCGACCTGGCGGGCGCGGCTTGATGAGCATCTCGGGCATTACCTCGTGGAAGGATCGACGCTGCGCGTGGCCGGCTTCATGGCCGCGGCCCATGCTCTCCACGGCGTAACCCACCTCGCCGCGTTATGCCGGCTTCTCGCCGAGCGCGAACCGCATGCGGCCATTTACGATGCGCTGCAGGCAATCCTTGAGCGGCTCGACGATCCGCGCGCGGCGGCGCCGATGATCGCGCGCTTTGAGCTCGACTTTCTGGCGGAGCTTGGTTTCGGACTGGATCTCGCGGCCTGCGCCGCGACCGGCACGAAGGACGATCTGGCTTTCGTTTCCCCGCGTTCGGGCCGCGCGGTCTCGCGCGCTGCGGGCGAGGCCTATCGGGACAAGCTGATGCGGCTGCCGGGTTTCCTTCGCGACGAGCGCACGGCCCTATCGGCAGCCGATCTTGCCGATGCCTTCACACTCACTGGATTTTTCCTGGAACGGCACGCTTTCGCGCCGCGCGGGTTCCTCTTGCCGGAGGCCCGCGCGCATTTCGTCACGGCGCTGACGCGTGCGACCCAACAATAGGCCGGTCACCAACGGCGCCAATGGCGGTGTCACCCCCACCAACGGTGCCGATGCCAGCCCCACCAATAATGGCGGCGCCAACCCCAATAGGGGTAGGGATACGGATAGGGGCCGCGCGGTACCATCCCCCCCAATAGCGGGGGCGCCAATGGCAGCCCCAAGGGCTGCAAATCAGCACTGTCGAGCCACAGAGGCGAAAGTCTTTTCGTTGCCGTACCGCTGTTCATCACTTGTTCGGCAGCGGCAACCGCGCTAGCCCTGATCCACCATGAACAAGAAAGTGATTCCGCCGCAGCCGAGCGGGGTCCATGAAATCCCGCTGCGCGAGGCGCTTGAGGAGCGCTATCTCGCTTACGCGCTCTCCACGATCATGCACCGTGCGTTGCCGGATGCGCGCGACGGGCTCAAGCCCGTGCATCGGCGCATCCTCTATGGCATGCGCCTTCTGCGCCTCGATCCGGGCGCACAATTTAAAAAATCAGCCAAGATCGTCGGCGACGTCATGGGTAATTTCCATCCCCACGGCGATCAGGCGATTTATGACGCGCTGGTGCGGCTCGCGCAGGATTTCTCCTCGCGCTATCCGCTGGTCGACGGCCAGGGCAATTTCGGCAATATCGATGGCGATAATGCCGCCGCCTATCGTTACACGGAGGCGCGGCTGACCGAGGTCGCGCGGCTTTTGCTCGATGGCATTGACGAAGACGCCGTCGACTTCCGGCCGAGCTATGACGGCGTGATGGACGAGCCGGCCGTCCTGCCGGCGGCGTTCCCCAATCTATTGGCTAACGGCGCGCAGGGCATCGCGGTCGGGATGGCGACTTCGATTCCGCCGCATAACGTCGCCGAATTGTGCGATGCGGCGCTGTATCTGATCGAACAACCCAAAGCGCGTACGCGCACGCTGCTCAAATTTGTGCTCGGACCGGATTTTCCGACCGGCGGTCTCGTCGTCGATCCTGCCGAGATGATTGCCGAGGCCTATGTGACCGGGCGCGGCTCGTTCCGAGTGCGGGCGCGCTGGAAAACCGAAGAGACCGGCCGCGGTACCTATCAGATCGTGGTCACCGAAATCCCCTGGCAGGTGCAGAAAATGCGCCTGGTCGAGCGCATTGCCGAACTGATCAATGACCGGAAATTGCCGCTCCTCGCCGACATGCGCGATGAATCCGCAGAAGACGTGCGCATCGTGCTTGAGCCGCGCTCGCGCGCGGTCGATCCGGCGCTGCTGATGGAAAGCCTGTTCAAGCTCACCGAACTCGAAAGCCGCGTGCCGCTCAACATGAATGTCCTGCTGCGCGGGCGAATCCCAAAAGTGGTGGGCCTGGCGGAGGTGCTCGGCGAATGGCTGACGCACCGGCGCGAAGTTCTGCTGCGGCGCTCGCGGCATCGGCTCGCCCAGATCGAGCACCGGCTCGAAGTGTTGGGCGGTTACCTCGTCGCTTATCTCAATATCGATAAAGTCATCAAGATCATCCGCAAGGAGGATGAGCCTAAACCTGTGCTGATGAAGAGTTTTAAATTGTCCGACGTTCAGGCCGATGCCATTCTCAACATGCGGCTGCGGAATTTGCGGCGGCTGGAAGAAATGGAGATCCGCCAGGAAGACAAGTCTCTGCGCGCAGAGAAGAAGTCCATTGAGGATTTGTTACGTTCCGAAAAGCAGCAATGGCAGAAAATCGCCGCCGAGGTGCGCGCTGTACGCGACAAGTTCGGACCGAAGACACCGCTCGGTAAGCGCCGCACCGGTTTTGCGCAGGCGCCGGCCCACGATGAAGCGGCGATCGAACAGGCTTTAGTCGAGCGCGAGCCGGTTACTATCGTGGTTTCGGAAAGAGGTTGGATTCGCGCATTGCGCGGCCAGGTCGCCGACCTGTCGGGATTGTCGTTTAAGGCTGACGACAGTTTGAAGCTCGCGTTCTTCGCCGAGACCACGTCGAAGCTCTTGGTGTTCGCCACCAATGGCCGTTTTTACACGATCGAAGCGGCCAAGCTGCCGGGTGGTCGCGGCCACGGTGAACCGATCAGGCTATTTAGCGACCTCGAACAGGAAGCCGATATCGTGTCGGTGTTCCGTTATCAGGGCGGCCGCAAGCTGATCGTTGCCAGCCGGCAGGGCAGGGGATTTGTTGCGCCCGAGGACGAGTGCCTTGCCAATACTCGCAAGGGCAAGCAGGTTCTCAACGTCAAGCCACCCGATCAGGCGCGCGCCGTTGCGCCGGTCGAGGGCGATCTCGTTGCCGCGATCGGCGAAAATCGCAAGATGTTGATCTTCCCAATCGAGCAGGTGCCTGAGATGACGCGCGGCCGCGGCGTGCGTTTGCAGCGCTACAAGGACGGCGGTTTGTCCGACATCAAGACTTTCGAGGTCGAGAAGGGCCTGAGCTGGGCCGACCCCGCCGGCCGGGTCTTCACTCAATCGCTTAAGGAGCTCGCCGACTGGCGCGGCAACCGGGCCGACGCGGGCCGGCTCGCGCCAAAGGGCTTTCCCAAGAGCAATACGTTCGGCAAGCCCGAAGGACGGGCCGTCAACGGCAATGACGAGGACCGCACCTGATCGTTACTTGCCAACGCCTCCCGGTGATAGTTCACCCATTGCATAACGAATGCTGGCTATAAGCTTCTGGCATCGGGAATATCGGCACCGCAAAGCGGTCCTTTCTCGCAGGGGAATTACTTCGCATGCGGACAAAGCGATGAATTCCAATTTCCGTGTATGGCGAGCCCGGCTTCGGCTGAGCAGCGGGCTCGTCATGCTCGCTTTTGTCGTTTGCCATCTCACCGCGCACTGGTTTTTGCTGGTCTCGGTCGAGAACGCGGAGACCGTTCTGACTTTTCTGATGTATCCGTGGCGCACGTGGCTCGGCACGTCCATCCTGATTGCCGCGTTCGGCGTCCATTACGGCAATGCGTTGTGGTCGATCTACATTCGCCGTTCGCTGCGGCTTACTCGCTGGGAACTGACGCAGGTCGCGCTCGGCCTGTGTATTCCCTTTCTGCTGATGTTTCACGTCATTGGCACGCGCATAGCCGAGAGCACGTTGGACGTTACGATCTATTACAACACCGTCTTCATCGCCCAATGGCTGCATCGGCCCTGGCTCGGCGCGGTACAAATGATTGCGCTAATAACGGTGTGGACCCACGCCTGCATCGGCATCCATTATTGGCTGCGGACAAAGCGCTGGTATCCGGCGTGGCGGCCGGCACTTTTCACTTATGGGTTGCTGCTGCCGACCCTGGCGCTGGCTGGCTATGTCAGCGGCGGCAATCAGGTCGTGCGCGAGGCAAACGCCGATCCTGATTTCGTGCGCTCGGCGGCCGAGGACTCCAATATCACCACGCAAGCCGCCGAGGCGGTCGACCGGATGGCGGCTGTCGGTTTCGGCCTGAGCCTCGCCTTGACGCTGTTGCCTTTCGCCGGACGCGGCATTCGCGAACTCTCCTATCGGCGCCGCAAGCCGCCGGTTTTGGCGCACGCCAATGGGCGCAGCATGGCGATCCGGCCCGGCGCCACCGTCTTGGAAACGCTGCGCGCCAACGGCATCTCGCACGCGTCGGTATGCGGCGGCCGCGCCCGCTGCACCACCTGCCGGGTTCAGGTGACCAAAGGTCTCGAACAGCTTCCGCAACCGAGCGGATTGGAAGCCAAGGCGCTGGCGCGCATCGGCGCCACGCCTGGGATGCGGCTTGCCTGCCAAATCCGCCCGACGGCGGATCTCGCCGTGATGCCGCTGTTGGCGGCGGATGCCAACGCCGCCGACGGCGCGGTCCGCGGCGGACTGGAAGGCAGCGAACGGCTGATCACCATTCTATTTGTGGATTTGCGCGCGTCGACTGCGCTGGCCGAGGCCAAGCTGCCCTATGACGTATTGTTTGTTCTCAACCAGTTTTTCCATGAGATGACGCAGGCGCTGGTCACGACGAATGGACATTACTCGCAGTTCACCGGTGACGGATTGATGGCGCTGTACGGACTTGATGTCGCCGATCCAAAGAGCGGGCCGCTGGACGCGGTACGCGGCGCGCGGGAGATGCTGGAACGGCTCGACCAGTTGAACTACCGGCTGCGTGGCGACCTGCGCGAGCCGTTACGCATCGGCGTCGGCATCCATTACAGCGAGGCGATTGTGGGCGCGATGGGGCCGCCGCGCTCGCAAATCATTACCGCGATCGGCGATGCTGTGAATACCTGTGCGCGCTTGGAGAGCCTGACCAAAGAATACGGCTGCGCGGTCGTGATTTCGCGCCAGGCCGCCGAGGCGGCGGGCCTAAACCTAAACGGCGAAAAATTACACGACGCGCCGGTGAAAGGTCGCCGCGAGCCGGTTCAGTTTTACGC
>CATPBC010000063.1 GCA_955652195.1 uncultured Xanthobacteraceae bacterium
AACTGCCGCTCAAGCCGCCGTAACGCTTCCGTCCCAGCGACTGACCAGTAGTCGAGCTCGAAACGATCATAGGAACCCGGCGTGCCGCCGGCGATCGCATTGGTCGCGATGTATTCCAGTGGATGCAGCACCACCAAATTGGCCACGACCGCGATAACGTAAATAGCCGACAGAACCATGGCGGGAACGACGACGCGGCGGAGGTAGGGCATCAGTTGGAGCAGCGCCCAACCTGCTAACAGGGCGAGCATGGGGATGACGAACAGGGTATGGCGGATGCCATCATAGAGGGTTGCATGCTGGATGATGAGGAAACTGACTGGCGCCACCACCGCAACCCACACCAGTAGGATCTGCCGCCCACGTGCAAGAAGCAGCACAGGCCTGGACAGCCCCTTGGGGCCGAATTTTCTGAGCCGAGCGACGGCGATGCGTCCAAACCACAAGGTCTTCGCCACCGCAAAGAAAACCGCAATTCCGAGTAGAGCCAGGAAGGCTTCCGGCAGGCGCGCTAACCATTGGCCGGGAATATAGGCCCGGGGCAGTGCATCGGTCGTCAGCACCTCTCCCCAGTGCCTGAAGGAGAAGGACACGGGAATCGTGGCAAAGTGCGTGAAGGCAATCTTGAACTGCGTGAACGGATTGCCGATCTGGAGCCACGGCCAGAGCGCGATGGCGATCACCCACGCGAGAGCGATGACGAAAACGCTGCGGATAGCGATCGCCAGGAGTTGTGGTCGCGCGGCGCGGCCGTCCAGCACGAGGACCTCCAGCGCGCAAAGGGACATCGCACCGATCAGGTAGGCGTGGGTGATGATTCCGCCCGTGCGCGTGGCAATTGCTAGGCCTGTCGCCACTCCGGCGAACAGCGTTGCTGACCAGGTTGGCACCACATGCCGCGTCATGGCGACGATAGCCAGCGTCGCCCATGTCATCGCCGCAAGAAACGGAACGTCGATCGGCGTGAAGAATAGGCTCCCATAAAGGTACCCGGTGATTAGGCATAGCCCCACTGCCACCGGGCCTGCCCAGCGCCCGGCCGAAAGCCGCGCAATTGGCAGCAATGCAGCAATACCGGTCAGTCCCACCACAAAAGTCGTGGCGTGACGCACCGTAAGGTGATCGCCAAGCTTGAGCGATTGCAAGAAAGCCGTAAGCATCTGGAACCACGGGCCGTAGTACCAGAGCGAGAACTCGACGGTCTCAAATTGCGAACGATCCGAAAAGCCGCTCGTGTACCAGGCTAATGCCTTGGGCCCGTAGTCGTCGGTATTAAACTCGTCGATGGTGATGCCGTAATCGGCGGCGGTCGCGAGGCCAACGATCAGTGCGAGCACCAGGATGGCAGCGCCAGCGAGGACAGCGCCATCGATCGCCCATCGTCGAGTTTGTGTTGAAGATGGGAAGAATTTCAATGCGTTCCGTCAAAGTGCCCCAAAACAATAGTACACCATCGCAAGAAATATCATCAATGTGAGGGCTAACGTGAAATCCGCTTTGCGCTCCCGAAATCAGATGTCTGCGTCACGTCCGTTCAGCCCCCAATACCGGACTCATGTAGGACGTCGCGGCAAGTCGGTTCAGGGCCAATTAGCGACATTTCGCACTGCGGAAAAACAGCGCGCCTTTTTGCCGTTGGCCACCACGCGTCATTCGATGATCGTATCAGCGCGTAGCAGGACCTGTTCCGAGATTTTTAGGTCGAGCGCCTTTGCAGTCTTGAGATTGATAACCAGCTCGAATTTGGTCGGTTGCTCGACCGGCAAGTCGGCCGGCTTGCCGCCCCGCAATATTTTATCCACGAAGACGGCGGTGCGCCGAAACGCATCGGGACCATCGACACCGTACGACATAAGGCCGCCAACTTCCGCAAACGACCGCGACACAGTGGCGACCGGCAAGCGGTGCTTGAATGCGAGATTGACGAGGTGTTGAGTCGACAAGCTGGCCTGCACGACGACCGCGTCCGCTCTCGCTTCCTTCGCCCTCGATAATGCCGCATCGAGCTCATCTTGCCCGCTGACCATGACAACAGGGGCAATCTCTATGCCCGTAGTTCGGCCCACTAGTTGAACCTGCTCAAGCATTGGTTTCGAGAGCGGATCCGCACCGTTGCCGACAAGGGCCACCCGGTGCACCGATGGAAGCATGTCGCGAAACAGCTCCACGCATTTGCCGTGCAACTCCGGCGCCATGAGAGAGATGCCAGTGATGTTGCCACCCGGCTGAGCCAAGCTCGCGACTAGACCTAGTCCAACGGGATCCCCCGACACGGTGACGATTGGAATGTCCCGCGTCGCCTTTTGCGCTGCTAGCGCACAAGGCGTGTAGAGCGCTACGAGCACATCGACCTTGAGTACGACCAGTTCGGCCGCGAGTTTAGACAAGACGGTAATGTTGTTGTCCGCCGACCGGAACACGTATTCGATGTTTTGCCCTTCGATATAGCCGCTCTTGCGCAGTCCCTCGCGCAGCTCCGTCCCAAAGGATTGGGCATCCGCATTGCCCAGGATGAGCACGCCGACGCGCCACACCTTTGACTGCTGCGCGCGAGCTGCGAGCGGCCAAGCGATTGCCGCGCCACCAATCCCTTTGATGAACTCGCGTCGCCTCACTCGATCACCTCATCGGCGCTTGCCTGCAGCGATTGGGGGACGGTCAGGTTTAGAGGTTTGGCCGTTTTCATGTTGATGACAAGCTGAAAGCGGGTCGGTTGCTGGACCGGCAGATCGGACGGCTTTGCGCCTCGCAGGATGCGATCGACGTAGGGTGCGGCCTGAACGAACAGATCGACATTGTTGACTCCGTAGCTTAACAGCCCGCCTTGCGCGACGTAATATCTATAGGGATAGACCGCCGGCAGGCGAAAACGGTCAGCAAGAGCGACGATCTGGGTGCTGTGGCTCGCAAAAAAGGCATCAGGAATCACAATGATGCCGCCGCCTGGTTCTTTTCCCAGGCCAGCGATTGCCGCCTCGATACCTTCGAGATCATGCACCTCGTCCTTTATCGGCGTGACGCCGAGTGACGCCGCGGCATTTTGAAACGGATTAGCGAAAATTGCGCCGCGATCTGGCTGTGTGTCCGGGTTGACAAGCATTGTCGCCCGCATGACTCCGGGTGCTATCTCTTTGAGCAACTGCAGCCACTTTGCTCCGATTGACGGAACGATATTGGTGATGCCCGTTACGTTTCCTTCAGGTCGCGCCAGGTTCGAGACAAATCCGTAAATCGCCGGGTCGGCAACGTGCAAAAAAACGATTGGGATCGTCTTGGTCGTCTAGAGGAGGGCCTGTATTACCGCCGCAGACTGTCCGAGGAAAACGTACGGCTTTAAG
>CATPBC010000064.1 GCA_955652195.1 uncultured Xanthobacteraceae bacterium
TCCTCCCGCCCCGTCGCGCGACTTCTTTTCTCCTTTCTCCGGCTTCATGCGTCCGCCGCCAGTGGCCGATTCAACCAAGGCGCCGTCACCGCGCAAATTGGAAACGCCGCCGACCAGCACAGTCGTGGTCGTCGGCGATTCGATGGCCGATTGGCTCGGCTATGGACTGGACGAGATCTATGCCGATCAGCCGGAGATTGGGGTTGAGCGCAAGATCCGCGCGACGGCGGGTCTGATACGTTACGACTCAAAGAACGAAGTGCTGGATTGGCCGCAGGTGATCAAAGATGCACTGGCCAACGGCAAGCCGAATGCAATTGTCGTTATGCTAGGCCTTAATGACCGCGTGCCGCTACGCGATAAAGCTCCGCCGCAGCCAAGCGCCAAGCGCACCGGCGATGCAGGCCCGGGACAGGGAATAAATCAGGGAGCAAATCAGCCGGCCAATCCGCCGAGCCAGGCTTCGCAAGATAAAACTGCCGCGCCGGCAGACACCGAAGCGCCACCGCAGGCTGCCGCCCAAAACGAAACGCCGCGTCCCGCGCCGGGTGGCTCATACGACTTCCATACCGATCAATGGGCAACGCTCTATGCCAAGCGCATCGACGAGATGATCGCGGCGCTCAAGAGTAAAGGCGTCCCGATTATCTGGGTCGGACTTCCGGCAATCCGCGGCACGAAATCAACCAGCGATATGAGCTACCTCGATGAGCTATATCGCGGGCGCGCCGAAAAGGCGGGTATCGCCTACGTCGATATCTGGGACGGTTTTGTCGATGACCAAGGCCGCTATGCGGTGCAGGGGCCGGACTTTGAGGGGCAAATCCGCCGGCTGCGCACCGCCGATGGGGTGCATTTCACCAAGGCCGGCGCTGTAAAGCTCGCAAGTTATGTCGACCGCGAACTGCGACGGCTGATGTCGACCCGTGCCGTTCCGGTGGCGCTGCCAGCGTCCGAGAGCGCGCCGAAATCGGGAACTGGGGCGCGGCCGGATGTCGGGCCGGTATTGCCGCTCTCGGCGAGCGGCGGAGAGGGCGGCGATCTCGTGGGCGCGAGCGGCCGTGCGACGCAGGCGATCTCCGATCCGCTGGCAATGAGGGTCCTAACCCGCGGCGACCCGTTACCGGCGCCGCCCGGGCGCGCCGATGATTTTTCCTGGCCGCGCCCTAGCGTCGGTGCGAGTGCCCTCCCTGAGATTGCGCCGCAGCCGGCGGCATTGACGCCGGTGCCGCCCGCCAAGAAAACCGGAGACGCGAAGAAGCCCGCCGCGGAGGTTGGGAAGGACGCGAAGAGTAAATCCGGCAAAGACTCGGCACCGACGCGGCCGTCACGGCCGGCCAATGCCGGCCTCGATGGCGCGCCGGTGCCGCCAGCACCAATCGGTTCGCGATGAACAGACGATAAGCGGCTGGTTCGGCGCGGCTCAACTAGCAGCAGCACCGCTCGTTCATCTCGGCAATAGGCTCGATCCCATCAGGTATTTGTCAACGGCATGCGCGGCTTGGCGGCCTTCGCGAATTGCCCAAACAACCAATGATTGGCCGCGCCGCATATCCCCCGCGGCAAACACTTTATCGATGGAGGTCCGGTAATTGTCGGTCGAGGCGCTGACATTGCCACGCTGATCGAGCGCCAGTTTGAGCCCCTTGATCATTCCCTCGTGCAACGGATGCACGAAGCCCATCGCCAGAAGCACGAGGTCGGCGGCAACATCGAATTCGCTGCCGGGAATTGGCTTCATCTTGCCGTCGACGCGAACGCAATGCAGCTTTTTCACTTCGCCGTTCTCGCCAGTGAATTTCGTCGTCATCACGGCGAAGTCGCGTTCTACGCCTTCCTCATGGCTCGACGATGTGCGCAACTTGAACGGCCAATCCGGCCAGGTGAGCATCTTGTTCTCGTGCAGCGGCGGTTGCGGCATGATTTCGAAATTAGTCACCGAAAGCGCGCCTTGACGAAAGGCGGTGCCGATACAGTCGGACCCGGTATCGCCGCCGCCAATGACGACCACGTATTTGCCAGCCGCTAGGATGGGCTCTGCCTCGATCGGCGTTTCACCACTGACTCGCCGGTTCTGTTGCGGCAGATAATCCATGGCAAAATGAATGCCTTTGAGCTCACGTCCTGGCACCGGCAGGTCACGTGGTTTTTCAGCGCCGCCCGTCAGGACGACCGCGTCATGCTGCTCAAGCAGCCGCTGCGCATCGATATTGACGCCGACATCTGCTCCATAGTGGAACACAACGCCCTCTGCCTCCATCTGTGTTACTCGGCGGTCGACGTGGTGCTTCTCCATCTTGAAATCGGGAATGCCATAACGGAGCAGCCCGCCCGCTTTGGCCCAGCGTTCATAGACGTGGACGTCGTGCCCGGCGCGTGCAAGCTGCTGCGCGCAGGCAAGGCCGGCCGGCCCGGAGCCCACGATGGCTACACTTTTGCCGGTCCGCTCGGTGGGCGGCTCGGGCTTAAGCCCTAGAGCAATTGCGCGATCGGCAATTGCACATTCAATCGATTTGATCGTGACCGGATTTTCGTCGATGTTGAGGGTGCACGATGCTTCGCACGGCGCCGGACAGACGCGGCCCGTCACTTCCGGAAAATTATTGGTCGAGTGCAGATTGCGCGCGCCTTCTTCCCAGTTAGCCATATAGACAAGGTCATTCCAATCGGGGATCTGATTGTTGACCGGGCAGCCCGGGGCGTTCGGCGCCAGCGAACCCGTGCCCTGGCAATACGGCACGCCGCAGTTCATGCAGCGCGCCGCCTGAATGACACATTCCTTCTCCGGCAGCGGCAAAATGAATTCGTGCCAGTGCCGAATGCGTTCGGCGACCGGTTGATAATCACGATCCTCGCGAGGGTATTCGAGAAAGCCGGTGATCTTGCCCAAAGGCGCTCTCTATTGTTTGCAGCTTTATCGGCGTTCTTTGTGCAAGTTACTCCGCGGCGATGGCTGCGGCCTTTAGCTCATTGAGCGCGCGGCGATATTCGACCGGCATGATTTTGCGGAACTTCGGATACCATGTCTTCCAATTATTCAACATTTTGGCCGCAATTGCGGACCCCGTAAAGCGGGCGTGCCGTGTAATCAAATGATGCAGCCGATGGCCATCGAAGCTGCTCAAATCCGACATGATGTCGACGAGTCCGTGCGCTTCAAGATCGCGCGCGTGGTGGAAGATTTTGGCGTTAATGTCCTCCTCTTCCGGCATTGGCTCCAGATTAACCATGGCTAAATTGCACCGACTGCTGAAGCTGCCATCGTCGTCCAGCACATAGGCGACGCCGCCCGACATGCCGGCGGCAAAATTGCGCCCAGTCGGGCCGAGCACGACCACGACGCCGCCGGTCATGTATTCGCAGCAATGGTCGCCGGCTCCTTCGACGACGGCGATCGCTCCGGAATTGCGCACCGCGAAGCGCTCGCCGGCCACGCCGCGGAAGTAACACTCGCCGGCGATTGCGCCATACAACACGGTATTTCCGACGATGATCGATTGCTCCGGAACGATGCCCGCGTCGGCGGGCGGCTGCACGACAATGCGTCCCCCGGAAAGTCCCTTGCCGAGATAATCGTTGGCGTCGCCCTCGAGCTCGAAGGTGACGCCGCGCGCCAGGAACGCGCCAAAACTCTGCCCAGCCGTACCGGTAAACCGCGCCACAATGGTGTCCGGCGGCAGGCCCTCGTGGCCATAGCGCTTGGCGATTGTCCCCGACAGCATGGCGCCGACCGTACGATCGGTATTCTTGATCGGGAACGACATCCGAACCGGATCGCCGCGCTCGATCGCCGGTTGCGACTGCGCGATCAGCTTGCGATCGAGCACGTCGCGAATCTTGTGGTCCTGCCGCTCGCAATTGAAAGTCGCCACTTCTACAGGGACGTCCGGCTTCATGAACAGTTTCGAAAAATCGAGTCCACTCGCCTTGCCTTGAGCGATCAGCTTGCGGCGATCGAACATTTGCATCTGTCCGATCATCTCGTTGAAAGTGCGATAGCCCATCTCGGCCATGAGTTCGCGGACTTCCTCGGCGACAAAGAAGAAATAATTGATGATGTGCTCGGGTTGGCCACGGAAACGCTTGCGCAGCACCGGATCCTGGGTGGCCACGCCAACCGGGCAGGTATTGAGATGGCACTTGCGCATCATCACGCAGCCGGCGGCGATCAGCGGCGCCGTGGAAAAGCCGAATTCGTCGGCGCCAAGGAGCGCGCCGACCACAACGTCGCGGCCGGTGCGAATGCCGCCGTCGACCTGCACCGCAATGCGGCCACGCAGCCGATTGGCGACCAGCGTCTGATGGGTTTCGGCAAGCCCGATTTCCCACGGCGATCCGGCATGCTTGATCGAGGTAAGCGGGGAGGCGCCGGTGCCGCCCTCATAGCCGGCGATAGTGACGTGATCGGAACGTGCCTTGGATACGCCGGCGGCGACCGTGCCGACGCCGACCTCGGAAACGAGCTTGACCGAAACGTCGCCCTCCGGGTTGACGTTTTTCAGATCGAAGATGAGCTGCGCCAGATCCTCGATGGAATAGATGTCATGATGCGGCGGCGGCGAGATCAGGCCGACGCCGGGCGTTGAGTGGCGCACTTTGGCGATGATCTTGTCGACTTTGTACCCGGGCAGTTGGCCGCCTTCGCCCGGCTTGGCGCCTTGTGCGATCTTGATCTGCATCATGTCGGAATTCACAAGATATTCGGCGGTGACGCCAAAACGGCCGGACGCCACCTGCTTGATCGCCGAGCGCATCGAGTCGCCGTTCGGTAGCGGCTTGAAGCGGTCCGCTTCCTCGCCGCCTTCGCCGGTATTGGACTTGCCGCCGATCCGGTTCATGGCGATGGCGAGCGTGGTATGAGCCTCGCGCGAGATCGATCCGAACGACATGGCACCCGTCGAGAAGCGCCTGACGATGTTCTTCGCCGGCTCGACCTCCTCGATCGGAACGGGTTTGCGTCCGTCCTCCTCGGCCGACTTGATGCGGAACAGTCCGCGGATCGTATGCAGATGCTGCGATTGATCGTTGATACTACGCGCGAACTGCCGATAATTCTCATAAGAATTGCCGCGCACCGCATGCTGCAGCGCCGCGACTGTCGCGGCGTTCCACACGTGTTCCTCGCCGCGAACACGGAACGCATATTCGCCGCCGACGTCCAGCATCGTGCGGTAGATCGGTGCATCGCTGAACGCATCGCGGTGGCGCCGCACCGCCTCTTCGGCGATCTCCGCAAGGCCCACGCCCTCGATGCGCGTCGCAGTGCCGGTGAAATATTTTGCGACGAAATCCGATTTCAACCCCACCGCGTCGAAGATTTGCGCGCCGCAATAGGACTGATAGGTGGAGATGCCCATTTTCGACATTACCTTCAGCAGTCCCTTGTCGATCGATTTGATGTAACGCTTGATTATTTCTTTATCGTCGAGCCTCTGCGGTAACTCGTGCTTCATCGCCACGAGGGTTTCGAAAGCAAGATACGGATTGATCGCTTCAGCGCCGTAACCGGCGAGGCAGCAGAAATGATGAACCTCGCGCGGCTCGGCCGATTCCATGACCAAACCTACCGAGGTGCGTAAACCCTCACGGATAAGATGATGATGCACGGCGGCGCAGGCCAGCAGTGACGGAATCGGAATGCGGTCCGCGCCGGCGCGACGATCCGAAAGGATGATGATGTTGACGCCATCGCCGACCGCAGCTTCGGCCTGTTCGCATAGCTTGTCGATCGCGGCAGCCATCCCCGCAGCGCCGGCTTCCGCCGGCCAGGTCGTATCAAGCGTCAGCGACCTGAAATGGTCGCCGAGATCAGAAATCGATCGGATCTTTTCCAGATTGGCATTAGTGAGGATCGGCTGGTGAACTTCCAGGCGCTTCTTCCTCGACGAGCCCTCAAGATCGAATAGATTCGGCCGCGGTCCGATGATCGAGACGAGGCTCATCACCAGCTCTTCGCGGATCGGATCGATTGGCGGGTTCGTCACCTGCGCGAAATTCTGCTTGAAATACGTGAACAGAATCTTCGGCCGCTCCGACAGCGCCGAGATCGGCGTGTCGTTACCCATGGAACCGACGGCCTCTTCGCCAGTGGTCGCCATCGGGGTCATCAGAATTTTGAGATCTTCCTGGGTGTAGCCAAATAGCTGCTGCCGATCGAGCAAGGATAAATTCGAGATGGGTGCCGCCTCGGCAGCTGGCGGCAGATTCTCCAGTACAATCTGCGTGCGCTCTAGCCACTCCTGGTAGGGGTGACTGCGCGCCAATTGCGCCTTGAGTTCTTCGTCAGGAATGAGCCGGCCCTGGTCGAGGTCGACCAGCAGCATCTTGCCGGGCTGCAGTCGCCATTTCACCACGATGTCTTTTTCGGGGACCGGCAGCACTCCCATTTCCGATGCCATGATGATGCGGTCGTCGCGCGTGACCAGATAGCGCGCCGGGCGTAGGCCGTTGCGGTCAAGCGTAGCGCCGATCTGGCGGCCGTTGGTGAATGCGATTGCGGCCGGACCGTCCCAAGGCTCCATAAGCGCGGCGTTATATTCATAGAAGGCGCGGCGCTCTTCGCTCATGAGCGGATTGCTCGCCCACGCCTCCGGGATCATCATCATCATCGCATGCGCTAGCGAATATCCGCCCATCACCAAGAACTCGAGCGCGTTGTCGAAGCAGGCCGTATCCGATTGTCCTTCGTAGGAGATGGGCCACAACTTGTTGATGTCGGCGCCGAATTTCGGCGACGACACCGAGGCCTGGCGCGCCGCCATCCAATTGTTATTGCCGCGCAGCGTGTTGATCTCGCCGTTATGCGCGATCATGCGGTAAGGGTGTGCCAGCGACCAAGTGGGGAACGTATTGGTCGAGAAACGCTGATGTACAAGCGCCAAGGCGCTTTCGAAATCCGGATCGTGCAGATCCGGATAATAGGTACAAAGCTGGTCGGCGAGGAACATGCCTTTGTAGATGAGCGTGCGGCATGAGATTGAGACCGGATAATAATTGGACGTACTGCGGCCACGCTTACCGTACAGCGTGCTGGAGATGGTCTTGCGCAGGATGTAAAGCCGCCGCTCGAAGTCGTCTTCCGACGTGACCTTCGGATTTCGCGCGATGAAGACCTGCATATGGACCGGCTCGGTCGGTTTGACCGATTCGCCAAGCGTTGAATTGTTGGTCGGTACATTGCGCCAGCCGAGAACAGCCATGCCGTCCTGCGCCGCCGCGGCGCTATAGGTGTCCATGATCTCTTGGCGCCAAGCGGGATCGTGCGGCATGAACAACACGCCGACCGCATAATGTCCGGGCGGCGGCAGTTCGATACCGAGCGCAGCCGCCTTCTTGGCGAGAAACTTGTGTGGCGTCTGCACCAGAATGCCGGCGCCGTCGCCGGCGCGGGGGTCGGCGCCGACCGCGCCGCGGTGCTCGAGATTGACAAGGATCGTCAGCGCATCTTCGATGATCTTGTGCGACTTGCGTCCTTTGATGTCGGCAATAAATCCGACGCCGCAGGAATCCTTTTCCAGCGTCGGATCGAACAAGCCGAAACCAGCCGCGGTCATCGTTCCACGCGCTCCTCGCGGGACCCCGAGACACGCGGTCATCGAGGGTCCGGCGCAGTACAGCCCGCGCAGGATCACGCCATCCTGCGCCAGGGCGAGCCACTCATCTTGGAGGCAACCTGCGATCTGCTCAACGGCCGCTGGTTGCTAGTTTCTTGCCGCCGTCCGGCGCGCCCTCGCCACCCGGCAGCCGATCCGCGCGTCTCGTCGGACTTTCAACCGACCGCGCACTTTGGGATCATAATTGGGACAGCAATGCTGTCCTATGCGAAACATGGCAAATTCCTGGCGCCAATACAAGCTGCGCAACCCAAAAGGGCGCAGGAAAATGACGCCTTTCCTGAGCCAACGGCGTCCCGGTCGGTCCTGTTCCGCGCTTGAAGTGGATCATGGGAGTGCGCGTAGCGCAATGTGGTGCCGGCGCTGTGCGGGGGTTAATGAGTAACCTGCCGCGGTGGCACAGCCGGTAAACGGGTGGGGCAGAGCCATCGTGCAGAGCCGTCTGCCCACCACCTGTGCGCAAGAGACGATCCTCGCTAGGTTCCCCAAATGAATTTTGCCAGTGACAACACGGCACCAGTCGCGCCTGCCATTCTCGACGCCCTGGTCGAAGCGAATCGTGGCTTCGCGCTCGGCTACGGCAATGACGACTGGACGCATGCGATCGAGCGCCGCTTCTGTGAAATATTCGAGCGCGAGGTCGCCGCCTTTCTGGTGCCAACCGGCACCGCGTCGAACGCACTGGCCCTGGCGCAGGTCACGCCACCCTGGGGCGTCGTCCTCTGCCATTCCGAATCCCACATCGCGACCGATGAATGTGGTGCACCCGAATTTTTCGGCAATGGTCTCAAGCTTGTCGGACTTAGTGGCGATGGCGGCAAAATCAGCCCCGACGGACTAAAAACGGCGCTGGCCGGTTATGGCGGACACAGCCCGCACCAGGTGATTCCATCGGCGCTCTCGATAACCCAGGCCACTGAGGCGGGCACTATTTATCGAACCAATGAAATCGCGTCCTTGGCCGAGATCGCGCGGATGCGATCGCTCGCCGTACATATGGATGGCGCACGTTTTGCCAATGCGCTCGTCCGGCTCAATGCCACGCCTGCCGAGATCACTTGGCGCTGCGGCATTGACGTGCTGTCGTTCGGCGCCACCAAGGGTGGCGCGCTGGCAGCCGAAGCCGTGATATTTTTCGATTCCGAGGTCGCGGCGTTCTTTGGCGAGCGCCGCAAGCGCGGTGGCCATCTCCTCTCAAAGCACCGCTACATCGCTGCGCAGTTTTTGGCTTATCTCGCCGATGACCGGTGGCTGGCGCTGGCACGCCACGCCAACGCCATGGCTGACAAATTGGCGGCTGCGCTGACCGGGATGGGATTGCGGCCGGTCTGGCCCGTTGAGGCCAATCTCGTCTTTGTGGTGCTGCCGCGCGTGCTCGACGCCAAACTCAAGGCGGCGGGCGCGGACTATTACGTCCGCAGCAGCGGCACCTTGCAGATCGGGCCAGATAACGTCCTCGTCCGGCTCGTCACCTCATTTGCTACCGGCGAAGAGGAGATCGACCGCTTCGTGAACCTCTGCAGGTTATGATGCGCGCCCAAGCGTCGCCCCAATTTAAGGTTCATCTCTCATAGCCGGTGGGGAGTTGGGCGGGAGGGGCTTGTGCGCTTGCTAAGACTATCCGGAGCCGTGTTCGCAGTTTTGGTGCTGGGCGCGGTTACTGCCTTGGCGCAGTCTCCGCCAACCGCCTCACAGTCAGTTCCACAGTCGGCGCCCCTTCGCGGCTTTGTGCCGCCTTATGAGATTCTGCGCACCGTGCGTGCGGCCGGGTTCGATCCGCTAGCGCCGCCGTTGCGCGAGGGAACCAGCTATGTGGTGCGGGCGATCGATTTTCGCGGGGTTGCGATGCGCGTGGTTGTTGATGCGCGCTCCGGCGCCATCCGCGACGCCAATCGCATCGTTTCCGGTCCCGGGCTTTACGGCCCCTATGCTCCGGGGCCTTACCCGCCAGCACCCTACGGACGGTTTGGGCCGCCGCGTTATCTCGGGCCAGCCGATGAGGTTGCGGCTTACGGGCGACCGCCTTATGTCGGCGCTTCCGAAGTGCCGTTGAGTGATCAGGACGAGCTTCGAGGCTTGGCGCCGGCGCGATCGCAGCATTCTGCGGGCGCCAGCCTTGTGCCCCTGCCACGGCCGCGTCCGGCAGGACTTGCAGCGGCCGGCGGCGGCGAGACGAAATCCATTGTCAAACCTGACATCGCAACAGGCACGCCGCCGGCGCCACGATCGGAGCCGTTAAGTAAGCCCGCCAGCGCGTCGGCAATTCCTGCAATCAACGACTAGCGCTTGGCGGTGAATCAAAAAAAGCGCCCCGGAAAACCGGGGCGCCCTCGTCTGATTGTGACAAAAGCTGTTACGCGGCCTTTTGATTCTCGATCACCGTGGGGCCGTTGCTCTTGCCGCCGATCGGGATGGTGCGCGGCTTTTTTGCCTCGGGGATCTCGCGCACCAAATCGACGTGCAGAAGACCGTTCTCGAGGCTCGCGCCTTTCACCTGAACATAATCGGCAAGCTGGAACACACGCTCAAAGGTACGCGCCGCAATGCCCTGGTAGAGCACTTCACCGCGCTTTTCTTCTTCCTTGGCGTTTTTTTCGCCGCGGATCGTCAGCGTGTTCTCCTTCGCCACGATCGAGAGCTCCGGCTCGTTAAA
>CATPBC010000065.1 GCA_955652195.1 uncultured Xanthobacteraceae bacterium
CCGTGAAACAATCCAGATTAGCGACACTCGCCACGCGTTTGGTCCTTGCTTGTGCTCCTCGCAAACGACGAAAGGGACCGCTCCTGGCAATAACAAATAGCGGCGCGGCTTTAGCGCGCGGGTTTCTTTCTGATCGCATGTAGGGTGGATTAGCGCAGCGTAATCCACCAACCGAACGTCGTTACATGGCGGATTACGCTTCCGCTAATCCGCCCTACACTTATTTGGCCACACAAATCGCGCTTGCATTCGCTAGCAATTCGCCCGGCAGAAGGTCGCGGCCGACGCGTGCGTTGGGCCTCAATTCCAACTCAATCCGAACGTTTACAAAGCGGACGGGCTCCAGCACAAATTTGGCCCGCATTTTGGCACAGCCTGCTCATGGCCAAAGTACTCGATCCCTTAAAGCTATCCTCCCCGCACGTCTTTCTCATCAGGATGATGGTATTCATCATCGTGGTGGGCGCAATTGCCGCCTTTCTGCAGAAGCAGATCGTGGTGGCCTTCGTGTCCAACCCCGGCCTGAACGCGCTGATCGTGTTCGTCGAGGCAATCGGCATTGCGCTGGCGCTGCGCCAAGTGCTGCGTCTCTACCCGGAGATCGCCTGGGTGAACAACGTCCGGCGCGGCGGCGATCCCACCCGCGTCAGGCGACCGCCGGTCTTGTTGGCGCCGATGGCGGCGATTCTCGGCAGCCGCAGCGGGCCCATTAGCGGGCGCATGACAATGTCTGCACAATTGATGCGCGGCCTTTTGGATTCGATCGCCACGCGCTTGGACGAGGCGCGCGACATCTCGCGCTATATGACGGGCCTGCTGGTATTTTTAGGTCTGCTCGGCACGTTCTGGGGCTTGATCGCCACGGTAAGCTCGGTCGGCGAAGTCATTCAGCAGCTCAAGCCGGGCGGCGACGCCGCCAGCATATTCGATTCCTTGCGCAATGGCCTAGCCGCGCCCCTCTCCGGCATGGGAATCTCGTTCTCGTCCTCACTGTTCGGGCTTGCCGGCTCGCTGGTGCTGGGTTTCCTCGATTTGCAATCGAGCCAGGCGCAGAACAGATTCTACACCGAGCTCGAGGATTGGCTGTCCACGACTGTATACGACCACGCCGCCGAGCCGGCGCTGGCCGCGGGCGCCACCGGCGAGCTGAATGCGGCGATTGAGCGGTTACGCGGCGCCGTCGATCAGGCCGGCGCCGGCAAGACCGCGGCCGCTGCGATGGCGAACTTGGCCGAAGCCATCCAGGTGCTGGTGCATCACATGCGCACCGAGCAAAGCACTATCCGCGAATGGGTCGACGGCCAAGCCGAACAGCAGCGTGAGATCAGAAAGCTGCTCGAAATCATGCTGGAAGAGAAAGTAAATTCTTGAGTTGAGGTGTGATGGCCCTTGCTCGGATGCGGCGCGGCGAAAGCGCGATGAATTACTGGCCGGGCTTTGTCGACGCGCTGTCGACGCTAATACTCGGCATCATCTTTCTCCTGACCGTTTTCGTCGTCGTGCAGTTTTATCTGCAACAGGAAGTCGCCAACAAAGATAGCGCGCTGTCGCGCCTCAATAGCCAGGTCGCGCAGCTAAGCCAGCTCTTATCGATGGAGAAATCGGGCAAAGCCGATCTCGAAGGTCAACTCGTTCAATTACGTGCGAGCCTCGCCAATGCGCAAAGCGAGCGCGACCGCTTGAAAGCAGCGGCTGAAAACGCCCAAGCCGCCACGACGGCCGCAGAGGGCAAGACGACGGAGCTTACCGGCCAACTGCAAAGCGAGAAGAAAATATCGGCCGGCGCCTTGGCGCAGGTCGAGCTTCTTAATCAGCAGCTTGCCGCGCTGCGCAATCAACTCGCCGCGCTCGAACAAAGCTTGCAGACGGCCCAGAACAAGGACAAGGAAGCGCAGAATCGGATCAGCGACCTCGGCCGTCAGCTTAATTTGGCGTTGGCCGAGCATGTCAATGAACTACAACGCTACCGCTCGGACTTCTTCGGCAAACTTCGCGACATTCTCGGCGATCGGCCGGACATTCGTGTCGTTGGCGACCGGTTCGTATTTCAGTCCGAGCTATTTTTCGACAGCGGGCGGTCCGACTTAAAGCCGCAGGGCCGCGTCGAACTCGACGACTTGGCCAAAGTATTGCTCCAGCTCGAGAGCGATATTCCGCCCGATCTGGCCTGGATTCTACGGGTCGACGGGCATACCGACATACGCCCGGTGACCGGCACTGTTTTTAAATCGAACTGGGACCTCTCAGCCGCGCGGGCCATTGCGGTGGTGCAATATTTGATCACCAAGGGTGTGTCAGCGCAGCGGCTTGCCGCCGCCGGATTCGGTGAGTTTCAGCCGATCGATCCGGGTGCTGGCGAGGAAGCCTATCGCCGCAATCGCCGCATCGAGTTCAAATTGACCGAGCGGTGAAGCGTTGGCGTTCGATTTCCATCCGCTCTAAGTCACGTCCCGCCGCCGTCGCCGATCACCGAATAGGGCGCCCAGAACAACGGATGCGCGTAGCTGTAGACGGTGCGTCCCGATCCGTCGACCGCGCCTGGTCCGTCGAGCAGCCCGATCATCGCTTGCCGCAATGCTTCGCCGCGCGTCAGCGCCGGATCGGCGCGCTGACGGCGGAATAGATCGGTGGTCAAGTCGCGTGCCGACGCCGAATGCACCGACCAGTTGGTGACGAGCAGCGCGCGGGTGCCGGCATAAAAGAACGCGCTGCCAAGCCCCGACGCCGCTTCGGCGCCCGCGCCGGCGCCGGCCGCGGTGTTGCACGCCGACAAGACGACCCAGTCGGCGTCGAGCTTGAGCGCGAGAATCTTCTCCATGGTCAGAAGCCCGTCGCCCTTGACGCCGGCGACTTCGGGCGCGGTGAGCGCCAAAGCCGGCTGCGTGAGGCCGTCAAGATCGCCCGGCACAAGCCCATGCGTCGCAAAAGCGACGATCCGGTAATGCGCCAGATCGAGCGTTTCCACATTCTGCTCGTTAGCCGCCTTGCCGAGATAGAGCGCCTTCGCGGGATCGACGTCGAGCGCGTTTGCCATCGAGATCAATTCATAACGGGTATCGGCCAGGCGCGGCAGCATGCCCAATGTGGCAGCGTCGGCTTCTTCGGTGTGCGGCGAGGCGCGCAGCCGCAGCGGAATGCCGCGCGTGACGTTTTCGGCGTCGGCGCCGATCGCGGCCGAAGCCACTTGGACTGGCGCGGCTTGTTCGCTTTCGGCTTCGGCGGCTTCCTCCGGGTTGAAATAGGGATCGCCGAAGCCGATCAGCTTGTCGCGCGCTGGCGAGCCGCGCGGCAGCCGCCGCAACGTCACAATCGCCGAGGCCGAGGGCACGACCGTCACCGCATGTGTGCGCGCCAGCCAGGCGACATTGCGATAGCCCGAGAACAACGGCCGCGCGGCGGCATCGATCTGCGCCGGAGCGGTCGGCAACAGACTGAGCGGCAATTCACCGAGTGCGCCGTTGGTCACGACGATCAGGCTCTTGGCCGGCCGCCAGGCCGGCTCGACCGCCTTTAGCAACAAAGTGTAAAGCTCGTAGCCCAGCTCCAGATCGAAGGCCGGAATTTCCGACACCATCGTGACCTGCGGCTCGAGCGCTTGACGCAGCCGGCGCACCTTTGCCTCAAGGTCGAGCGCGGTCGCCGGCACGCCGGCAAATGCGACGTCGCCGTCCTTCGGCACGGCCCAGACGAAGCTCGCATTCTGTCCGAAATAATAGGACAGCAAGGTTTCACCCGGCCGCAGCGCATTTTTTATGTCATCGACGGTGGGCGGCTTCGGATCGATCAGATCGGCATAGGAGGGGAAACGCCGTTTGATGTCCTGCTGTGCGGTTTTGCGATCGGCGCGTTGCTTCTCGATGGCGGCCGTAATCGCGCGCACCATCTGGTCGTCGCGCTGATCCGAGGGCAAAGCCAACAGGTTATTCAGCGTGCCAAGCGCGGCGCCGATTTGCTTGGCAAGGTTCTGCTCGTTGCGCGCGAGATCGGCCAGCGCCGGATCCTTGGCGACCATGCGCGCGCTCGCATCGGCCAGGGCCTTTTGCACGGCATGGCCGCGTATCGCGTCGGCGAGCCCGAACGTCTCGACGGCAACGTCGTTCGATTTGGCTGCGCTGCGCGCCAGCACGCCGATATAGGATTCGACGATCCGTTGCAGCCGCGCGCTGCGCGCGGCGACCACCGTCGGATCGTCGTCCTCGACATTGTCGCGCGCCGCCATCAGCACCGGAATGGCGACCTTGAATTCGCGGATCGCCTCGGCGTCACGCCCGGCGCGGCCATAGCCGATCGCCAGCGTGCCGTGCGCCGCGGCGGTGTCGAAACTGTTGGCGCCGGTGCGGCTCGTTTGCTGCTTGACCAGTGCGCTGGCGGCGGCGATGCCGGCCTCGACCTGGCCCGATGCGTACAACGCAGCGATGCGAGACCCGTTCAGTTCGAGCACTTCGCGTTGCTGCGCCGGCCATTGCGCCATCGCTTTGTCGAGCTGCGCATAGATTTCGGAAGCCTCCTTCATCTTCCGCTGCAGCACCAGAACATTGCCGAGGCTGGAAAGGATCGCGGCGCTCTGCGGCGCCTCGTCGGCGACGCCGATCGTGCGCTGCACTTCGAGCGCCGAGCGGCCAAGTCTTTCGGCTTCCTTGTACCGGCCCTGCTCGACCAGGATGCCGGCAAGCCCGACGATAAAATTCGGGGTCGTGGGATTGTACTTGCCTTGCGCTTTGAGAATGCCGAGCAGCGCACGCCGCGCGTCCGCTTCGGCGGCGCTCAGCTTGCCCTGCCGCTCCTCATTGCGGGCAATCGACAGCAAATAACCATCCGCGATCTGCAGGACCTGTTCACGCGGCGGCACTGGCGGATCGTAGCGCGCGAGGTCCTTGAGTACGGCGCGCTCGAAAGCCTCGGCGCGCCGATAGGTCGCCTCGGCTAGCGCATATTGGCCGCGCGCCTCAAAGATGAGGCCGCGGGCGGCATCGGCGTCCGCTTCCCAG
>CATPBC010000066.1 GCA_955652195.1 uncultured Xanthobacteraceae bacterium
GAAGGTGTCGGACAGCGCTCGCGCAACGGTCACGGCCGGGTTGGCGAAAGACGTCGAGGCCGTGAACCAATAGGCCGAGGTGATGTAGAGGCCGACCGCATACGGAACGGCCGTCGGACTTCGCGCACTGCAGCCGAGGATGGCCAAGAGCAAACCGAAGGTGGCAATGGCCTCCGCCAACCATTGGCCCGGACCGGTGCGCGTTGTGACCGAGATTTGCCACAGTGGTAGTTCGAACATCAAATGCGCGGCCCACACGCCGAGAATGCCGCCGATCAGCTGCGCGCCGATATAGATGACAGTTGAGTTTGCGGTCATTTCGCCGCGCAGCGCCGCCGCCAGGCTCACAGCCGGATTAAAGTGGGCGCCGGATATCGGGCCAAGCGTCAGGATGAGAACAGTCAGAATAGCGCCGGTCGGCAGCGTGTTGCAGAGCAGCGCGAGCGCGCCGTTTCCGCCGGCAAGCTTTGCCGCCATGATACCGGAGCCGACCACCGCCGCCAGCAGGAACGCCGTCCCCAAGCACTCGGCCGCCGTGCGCTGCGCCAGTGACGATTTCATGTCGCCGCCGGTGCCTTTGCCGTGGCGCCTTCCAGTCGGCCGATTTCGCGCAGTTTCTGTTGCAAGCTTAGTTGATCGAGCGAGCGTATTGGCAGCGACGTGAAAATGCCGATGCGCTGATTGAGCATGCGGTAAGCATCCTTGAACGGTAGCGCGATTTCGGCCGGCGAGCCCTGGGCGGCGGCGGGATCTGGGACGCCCCAATGCGCCGTCATTGGCTGACCGGGCCAGACCGGGCAGGTTTCACCCGCCGCGTCGTCGCAGACCGTGAATACGAAATCGAGCAGTGGCGCTCCAGGATCAGCAAATTCGCTCCAGGACTTCGAGCGAAAGCGCGACGTATCGTGACCCAGCGAATGCAGGAGCTGCAGCGTCTCGGGATGCACCCATCCTTTGGGCTGGCTGCCCGCGCTGAAAGCACGAAATTTCCCTGCGCCGAGCTTGTTCAAGATCGCTTCGGCCATGATCGATCGGGCCGAGTTTCCGCTACACAGGAACAGTACGTTGAAGGGACGGTCGGCCATCTTTTGCCCGCTGCGACTACTGAGGATCTCTTGTCAGATCGCCGGCAAGGGCTGATAGCCGATGCGGTTCATCATGGTTTCAAAATAGTCGCGGACCTTGTTTGGAAAGCTCAGGCCTTTGACGACGGCGACCGAACGAAGGAGCGGCAGGACGCGAATGTCGTCGAGCGACAGTTTGCCGTTGACCGCCATTGGGCTCTCGATCAGCCGGTCGAGCTGTTCGAGATCGGGCATCAGTGCGTCGATCTGTTCGCGGGTCTTGGCGCGCAGCTCGACAAAGTCGCCGAGCTTCTCGCGCTTGCGCACTATGTAACGGTCGCGCGCCGCGACCGTGCCGAATTCCGGCAATCCAAGGAGCGGATAGCGCGGCATCGTCAGCGGAACTGATTTTGGAACGACGCTATCGGCCCAGGCGGTGATCTCAGGCCGTTGCAGGCCGGTCAGCACAGGATCACCGATAGATTCGATATGGGCGACCATGTCCATGCTTTCGAGCATCGGCGTGCCGTCGTCCTTGACCAGGATGGGGATGACTCGCTTGCCGACAAGATCAATCATCGTTGCGGAATCGTCCTCCAGCACAACCGTTTCCTGCAAATGCAAGCGCTTGAGCGCCGCCGCCATTCGCACGCGGAAGCAGATCGAGCAATGCTCAAACAGATAGAGTCTCATGACACCGGCTCGGCAAACTTGTGCGGCCGGCGCATTTTGCGAAGCCCCGCATTTTCGCTTTTCGCTGGCAAGCACTCTTCGGCGCGGCCGCGACAGCAATTTTCGGTCAGGTAAGCGATCAGCGCGTTCATGGTCTCGTAACGCGCCGCATAGATCATCGAGCGGCCATCGCGACGCACCGTCACTAGTCCCGCATCGCGCAGCCGGTCGAAGTGAAAGGTCAGGGTGTTCGGCGCGAGCTTGAGCGCCTCGGCCACAGCCCCAGCGGGCATGCCTTGCCGACCGGCTTCGACCAGAAGCCGGAACACGTCCAAGCGATTCTCCTGGGCCAGCGCCGCCAAGGCCGCTAGCGCGTCGGGTTTTTTCATATTTCAATAAGTATTGAAATATTATCGGGGCGTCAAGAAATATTTCAATAGATGTTGAAATAATTCGCAATCGGATATTTGGCGGGCGAGGGAACTAGGGTGGAAGCAGCAATCAAATCCGGCGCGGCGATCATTTGAGGTTTAATTCTCTCGTCGTTTTCGGCGGCGGAATCTCGAAACGCAGTTGCGCCGCGGATGGGTGGTCGACTTTGGAGGCTCGCCCCTCCTGTTGCAGACGGCGGTACGTTTCCTGCCATGATGGCGCTTCGGGTGATTCCTGCAGCCAATGGGCAACCGCGGCCTCGTCGCACCATTGCAAGAGCCGCGGCATGATACGGCGGTGCGCGCCGACAAGCATGAAAGCGCGCATCGACCGCTCATCGCTCCACAGCGTGCGTGTCCAGAAGGTGAAATTGGAATCGCTCAACAGCGAAACGGCCAAATTTCCCGTCTTGGCTTGACGCGCCGAGCGGAACGCGCCGATCAAAAAAACTGGCAAGTAGCGGAACGACCGCACGCGAAGCCGGGTGATCGAAACGAACGGCATGACGCTCCGGGCAAAAGGCTAGAACCGATAATTGACGCCTGCGCGCACCACATTCATCTGAACGCGGGCGCGGTCGATAAGCGTCGGTGCGCCGGCAATCGCGACCGTATTGGTGACGGTGCCCAAGTCGACGCAGAGATATTCGAGTTTCGCGCTCCAGTGCTGCGCAAGCGCAATCTCTGTGCCACCGCCGATGGTCCAGCCGCTCGGCGTCGTATTTTGCGTCAGCGATGCCGTGACGCCGCCGCCGGTCGCGGTTCCTTTGAGCGCCACACGCCCGACGGCATAACCGCCTGTGACATAAGCGAGCCAGCCGTCAGCCGCGTAACCCACTCGGGCGCGCGCCGTACCAAACCAATCGATATCATGCTCCAACGAGGCATTGGTCGCGGGCCCGCAGACGGTGCATTGGGCGCTTATGCTGCCCTTGAGATTGCTCCACTGAAAATCGCCCTCCGCGCCCAAGACCAAGGCGCCGGATTGCCAATTAAAGCCAGCCTGCCCGCCACCAGCAGCGCCCCATAACGATGTATCCGTTGTCGCAAAGGGGACACCGCCGGCACTGAAATCGCTGTGGGCGCGGGCCATGGTCGGCCCGATATTTCCGCCAATATAAAAACCGCTCCAGTCGGTGACGGCGCGAAACGCGGTCGGCGGTGCGTAGACCGCTGGACCCGGCCCAACGGGCGGAGGCAGATCGGCAGCTTGCACGGCGGCCGGTGCAAACACGAAATGGCGGCGGAAGCTGCGGTCAGCCAGCGCACGTGACGGCCCTCCTCGATTTGCCCACGAGCATCTTTGAAATACGGAACGCCCCAAACCGTTAAAAACGCGTTAGGACTTTACCAAGTCGTAAATTGTCATTGCATGATCGCGGCGAGCGCTTGTCAGAGATACAGGCGACGACGCAATGACGCGGCGAACAATCAATAAGTCAGCGAAGCCTGCAGCGCCAAGTTTCCGCCGTCGTAGCGGAAAGCCGCAGCATTGAAGTCCGGCGGGCCGAAGCTGCCGGAGGCATTGTTGGAAAACCCGTAGCCCTGGATCGGCTTGCCAAACAGACCCGGCGTGAGCTGCGTTTCGTTGTGCTCGGCATGGAAGAATGCCACCGCATAATTTCCGGCCGGGACGCCGCTGAAAACGCAGGTGGCCTGCCGATCGCGGATCGGCGCGATGACGCCGCGCCATTCCTGTCCGGCTTTGGGAAAGGCAGCGGGCGAGTTGTGCAATGCGCAGCGCACAACACCGTCGTTGCTGCGCAGCCCTGTGACCGTCATGGACAATCGTCCCGCCGTTTGCGCCAGGCCGCCCAATGCCGATGCAAGAATGGATACAAGAATGGATACAAGAATCGCCGCCGCAATGGCGACCCTGCGTAGGTCAGACAATGCAAATCCCCCGATTACCCTCGTAAAACACTATCGTCCGTGCCATCGGGTTACAAGCTGAGCGCCCTACCCGCCGTTAGCGTAGTCACCGAGCCCAATATTTGAGCAAGTGGCGGGTTTTGACGACCCGCCAAGGCAGTTTCCAGTTGCGTGCCTTTGGCGCGGAGATTGCTTAGCATCTCTTCGCCCACATCGGAGTGCGGCGGGCGGACCGGCATGTTCGACGAGATGACGGGAAGCGTGGACGCCGGCGGCGCAGTTCGGCCACCCTATGCCGAACTCTCCCGTTGGCTGGAAACCGTCAAGCCGGATTTGCTCAATTTACGCCGGCGCGAGGCTGAAGTCCTGTTCCGGCGTATCGGCATTACCTTCGCAGTTTATGGCGATCCCGAAGCTCAGGAACGGCTGATCCCCTTCGACATCATCCCGCGTATTCTCGCCGCCGATGAATGGCAGCTTCTGCATCGCGGGCTCGAGCAGAGAGTCAAGGCAATCAACGCCTATGTCAAAGACATCTATGGCCGACGCGACATTATTAAAGCCGGCGTAATTCCCGAAGATCTGATCTTTCAGAACCCGCAGTTTCGCCCCGAAATGAACGGCCAGACCGTGCCGCACGACATCTATGTACATATCGCCGGGATCGACATCGTGCGGGTGGACCCGAAAACGTTCTATGTGCTCGAAGATAATGTCCGCACCCCGTCCGGCGTCTCCTACATGCTGGAGAACCGGGAAATCATGCTGCGGCTGTTTCCCGAACTGTTCTCGCGCTATCGCATCGCACCGGTCGAAAATTATCCCGAGGAACTCCTCGACACTTTGAAATCAGTGGCGCCGCAGACCGTCCCTGGTGAGCCTACGGCTGTGCTGCTTACACCGGGGGTCGCGAATTCCGCGTATTACGAGCATTCTTTTCTCGCCGACAAGCTTGGCATCGAACTGGTCGAGGGACGCGACCTGATGGTGCGCGACGACGTTGTTTACATGCGCACGACCGAAGGTCCCAAACGCGTCGATGTGATCTACCGCCGGATCGACGACGACTTTCTGGACCCGCTGGTATTCCGCTCCGACAGCGCGCTCGGCGTGCCTGGCTTGATGTCGGCTCATCAGGCCGGCAACCTGACGCTTGCCAATGCGATCGGCACCGGTATCGCCGACGACAAAGCGGTCTACAGCTACATGCCCGAAATCATCAAATTCTATCTCGGCGCCAGCCCAATACTCGACAACGTGCCGACTTGGCGTTGCCGCGAGCCGGAGCATTTGAAATACGTGATCGAACGTATCGAGGAAATGGTCATCAAAGAGGTGCACGGCTCCGGCGGCTACGGCATGTTGATCGGGCCAAAAGCGGACAAAGCCACGATCGCGGCATTCCGCAGCAAGCTCAAATCCGTCCCGCACAATTTCATCGCCCAGCCGACGCTCGCACTGTCGACCTGCCCCACCTGCACCGGCGATGGTCTCGCGCCGCGCCACGTGGATTTGCGCCCATTCGTGCTGAGCGGCCGTGACGGGGTGCGCATCATTCCCGGCGGACTGACGCGTGTCGCGCTCCAGCATGGATCGCTGATTGTGAATTCCAGTCAGGGCGGTGGCACCAAAGACACCTGGGTCTTAGACGCATGAACAGCGATTCTCGCTCGCAGGTGGCATCCGAGCACGTCGTCCGGAGTTGACGCGATGTTGTCGCGCACCGCCGATAATCTTTATTGGCTCGCTCGCTATGTTGAGCGGGCGGAATATCTCGCGCGTATTCTCGACACAACACTTCGGCTGATCACTCTACCCTTGAGCTATGGCGGCGACACCAATGAATGGGAATCGGCAGTCGCTAGCGCCGGTTGCGCGAATGCGTTTTTTGCCGCTCACGAGGAAGCCAATGAGGAAACAGTCACGAATTTTTTGGCGTTTTCAGCCACAAACCCGTCCTCTATCCGCAACTGTTTCGAAATCGCGCGGCTGAATGCGCGCGCCGTGCGCACCGCGCTCACGACCGAAATGTGGGACACTATCAACAGTATCTGGCTTGAACTGAAGCATTGGAACAAAGGCCCATCGTCGCGCGAGGAGCTTGCGCGATTCCTGCGCTGGGTCATGGGATCGTCGCTGCGCTATGACGGCTCCGCCTATCGGACCATGCTGCGCAACGACGCCTATTTTTTCTCGCGCATTGGCGTATATCTCGAGCGCGCTGATAACATCGCGCGCATTCTTGATGTGAAATACCA
>CATPBC010000067.1 GCA_955652195.1 uncultured Xanthobacteraceae bacterium
CCAGTACAATTCTGACAATGGCTCCGCCAACGATTGGCATCTGATGCATCTCGGCAGCTTTTCGCTCGGCTGCGCGGGACTCGTCATGTGCGAGATGACCAATGTCAATCCGCGGGGCCGGATTTCGCCGAAATGCGCTGGCATGTGGTCTGATGAGAACGAAGCGGCGCTTAAGCGGGTTCACGATTTCTGTCGGACTTACGGCGTTGCAAAGCTGGGCGTGCAACTCGCACATGCCGGACGCAAAGGGCCCACCACGCCGCCTGCAGCGGGCGGCAAGCCAATCCTGACGAAAGAGGAAGGCGGCTGGATGCCGGAAGCGCCTTCCGCGATTCCCTACGATACCGGCTGGCCGGTGCCTCAGGCCATGACCAAGGACGACATCAAGCGCTGCATCGGAGAATTCGCCGCCGCCGCGAAACGTGTCGATCGTATCGGCTACGACGTAATCGAGCTGCACGGCGGGCACGGCTATCTGCTGCATCAATTCATGTCGCCGATCTCCAACCAGCGCACCGACGAATACGGCGGCTCGACCGAAAATCGTATTCGCTTCCCGATCGAAGTCTTCGAGGCGGTACGCAAAGTGTTTCCCGAACAAAAGCCGATCGGGATGCGGATATCGGCGACCGATTGGGTCGATGGCGGCTGGACCCCGGAAGAGGCAGTCAACCTAGCTAAGGAGCTCAAAAAATGCGGCATAGACTATATGGATGTGTCCACCGGCGGACTTGATCCAAGACAAAAAATCCCGCTCGCGCCCGGTTATCAGGTGCCGTTCGCCGAGAAAGTAAAAAAAGCAAGCGGCGTCACCACAATGACGGTCGGGCTAATTGCCGGATATCAGCAAGCCGAAGACATCGTGGCGTCCGGCAAGGCCGACATGATCTGTCTGGCACGTGGCGCGATGTGGGATCCACGCTGGGCTTGGCACGCCGCCGAGGAACTGGGCGGCGAGACGCCTTATGCGCCGAAAATGATGGGCTGCCATCCCAAGCTGCGGCCGCAACTGTTTCCCAGGCGCGCGGCCGCGATGAGCTGAAACGGTCGCAGACGGCGAGCGAAAAACCGCTCACGCGTCCATCAGCTCTGTGCCGACAATCTCGATGCCGAATCCCGACAGTCCGACATAAGTCGTCGGCCGCGACGAAATCAATCTGATGGAATTGACACCGAGATCCTTGAGGATCTGCGCACCGAGGCCGACTTCACGCCATTGGCGCGTGCGCGCCTCGCCGGATGGGCTTTCGGAAGATTTCGGAATCGAGATCACCGGCACGCCGGCAGTGCCGTCACGCAACAGCACCAGCACCCCCCTGCCCTCGGCCTCGAACCGCGCCAGTGTCTGATGGATCGACTTGGCGCCGCCGAACACGTCGGAAATGATGTTGGCCCGATGCAGCCGCGTCAGCACGTTCTTGCCATCGCCAATGCGTCCATGGACGAACGCCATGTGATGAACCTGGTCAAATGGCGTGATGAAAGCGTACCCGGTCAAAGTGCCGATCTCGGACTCGACGGGAAATTCGCCGACCCGCTCGATCAGTTTGTCCCGCGCTTGCCGGTAGGCAATGAGCTCGGCGATTGTGATGCGCTGGAGTTTTTGCCGCTGCGCGAAGGCAGCAAGCTCGACGCCGCGCATCACCGTACCATCGTCATTCATGAGCTCGGCCAGGACCCCGACCGACGGCAGTCCAGCGAGCTTGCATAAATCGACACAAGCCTCGGTGTGACCGGAGCGCATAAGAACGCCGCCTTCTTTCGCCACCAGGGGAAAGACGTGACCGGGCCGCACGAAATCCGATGCTCCGAAATTGCTGTTGGCCAGCGCACGTACCGTGTTGGTGCGCTCTTCGGCGGAAATCCCGGTGCTGAGGCCGTGGCGGACATCGACCGAAACGGTGAAAGCGGTGCCGAGTGGCGCGTCGTTTAGCGCCACCATGGGATCGAGGTGCAGTCGCCGAGCTTCCTCAGGCGCAAGGGGGGCGCAGACGATCCCGGATGTATGACGGATGATGAACGCCATCTTTTCCGACGTGCACAAGCTCGCCGCAACAAACAAATCGCCCTCGTTCTCGCGGTCGTCGTCATCGGCCACGATGATGAGTTCGCCACGCGCAAAGGCAGCGACGGCGGCTTGGACACGTTGATGCGCATTGTTCATCGTTTAGTTATTCCCGCACGCCGCCGGAATGCCGTCGTTCCCAACACATCGGCGCTCGGCATGTTTGTGGGTGAGCATGATAGCAGCAAAGCTGGTCAATCGCTTTGCACACGTCAGCGCGGCGCGGCTGGCAACGGCCAAGCGGGCGGTCCGCCGACCTGACCGCGCTGACGCAAATAATGATCGGCGACAACGCAGGCCACCATCGCCTCCCCGATCGGCACCGCACGGATGCCCACGCAAGGGTCGTGGCGGCCGATCGTTGAAATTTCGGTTTCGCGCCCGTAGCGATCAACGGTGCGGCGCGGGATGAGGATCGACGATGTCGGCTTTACCGCGAAGCGCGCTACTATCGGTTGCCCGGTCGAAATCCCGCCTAGGATGCCGCCAGCATTGTTCGAGAGAAATAATGGCTTACCGTCATTGCCCATGCGCATCTCGTCGCCATTCTGCTCACCGGCGAGTTCAGCCGCAGCAAAACCGGCGCCGATTTCGACGCCCTTGACGGCGTTGATGCTCATCAGTGCGCCAGCGAGATCACCATCGAGCTTGCCGTATATCGGCGCGCCCAAGCCGGAAGGCACTCCTTCGGCGACGACTTCGATGACCGCGCCGATCGACGAGCCGCGCTTGCGCAAGCCGTCGAGATAATCGCCGAGCATGGCTGCGGTCTTGGGGTCGGGACAAAAGAACGGATTGCGGTCCACTTCGGCCCAATCCCAGCGCGCGCGATCGATCCGATGCGGCCCCATTTGCACCAGCGCACCGCGTACGGTGAGGCTCGGTACGATCTTGCGCGCAATCGCGCCGGCGGCGACCCGCATCGCGGTTTCGCGTGCAGATTGGCGGCCGCCGCCGCGATAATCACGCAGGCCGTATTTTACGTCATAAGTGTAATCGGCATGGCCAGGCCGGTATTTGTCTTTGATATCGGAATAGTCTTTCGAGCGCTGATCAACATTATCAATGAGAAGCGCGATCGGTGTGCCGGTTGTGACCTGTTTCCCGCTCACCTCATCGACAAATACACCGGAAAGGATCTTAACCGCATCAGGTTCTTGACGCTGGGTCGTATAGCGCGACTGACCCGGCCGACGCCGATCGAGATAGGGCTGAATGTCAGCCTCGGTGAGCGGAATCCGGGGCGGGCAGCCGTCCACGACGCAGCCGATCGCCGGTCCGTGGCTTTCGCCGAAGGTCGTGACGCGAAACAAATGGCCGAACGTATTGAATGACATAACTCGATATCACGCTGAGCGGCTCAAATGAATTATGCTCCGGAGATCGAGGCTTGGTAGCCCGCGCGTTCCATCGGGTCAAATAAGGGCGACGCAGGCATCGCTCGTTTAGCCCATAGACTCGTTTAGTCCATAGAAATGAGACGACGCCTTTCTTATCAGAGTAAAAATTTTGTCGCGGAAATGAGCAGCTCACGGGCCTTCATCTGGCGTCGCTGTTCATACCCCATTCATCTGCGTGAACGGCGATTAATCGCAAACTGAATATCCGTTAAGCTACAGAAAAATAAGCACTATTTGCGTTTTTCGATTGCGGAGGGAACTCTCTTTGTGCCATGGTTCCACCCGGCATGGGGGCGAGGGCTCAGGGTCAGATCAAGACAGCGATCACACCCGCGACTTGAACCAACCCTGCCAAAGGTCAACCACGAACATCGAGGAATACAGTCATGGCGAAGAAGAAAAAGAAGAAGAACGCGAAATCGAAGACGTAAGTACGGAGGCGCGAGCCTCGTATTGGGGCCGCGCGCCGTAAATAGCTTCGTTTGCGGGGTCCTTGCGATCTCGCCAAGCGGCTGAACGGTGTTCGGCCGCTTTTGTTTTGACGGCAGGCAGCTCGCTCAGTCAGCTGTAGCGTGACACGCCGCCGTTCGAGAAAACATAAACGACGCCCTGCTCGACTTGCGCGTGGGTTGCTTGCTCCTCGGGGAGAATCTTCAAGAGTGCCATTAGCGCGCGAACGCCGCCGCCATGCGCAGCAACGACGGTGTCGCGCGCCAAACAGGCGTACCAGCTGGCGATACGGTCTGCGAGTTGGTGATAGCTTTCGCCACCGGGCGGCGCGAAATCCCATTTATCGCGCTCGCGCTGCGCCAG
>CATPBC010000068.1 GCA_955652195.1 uncultured Xanthobacteraceae bacterium
ATCCTGCCAAGATCACTCTGTGCATACAGGGGACCGGCAGCCACTAGTGCGGCCGCGCTGATCACCGTGCCGATCGTGAGCGAGATACAACGCATCGTGCATCCTCCCTGCGACGTTGTCATCGGGTGGTGCACCGACGTGAACAAGCCCAAAGCAAGCCTGGCCTCGCGGCGCAAACCCGTGCCTCGGGAAAAATCTCCGGCAGCGTGTCACGGCATCAGCCAGCCGCGAGCAACTTTGTGTCGCTCGTCAACGGCGTAAGCCTGCGAAGAAACGCGAGCCCTCCCTGAACAGCTGGCGTCCTTGAAGCCGGAAACTGCGCAATAGTATGCCCGCCTTAAATGCCCTGCAATAGCCATTCGCGACAGGACAGCATCCTGAAGGGATGTAAAATTAATCGCGAGCGCGGTTGGAAAAGGTTGAAGAGCGATGATGCAACAGATGCGAGCTTGTCATGCGTCCGCGCCCTTAAGGTCGGCTGCAGTCGTGATTTTGTGCGTTGGGCTCCTGCTTGGCAGGACAGCAACGCTGACCTATTCGCAGGAGGTCCTTAAGTCGCTTTCTCTCGACAAAGTGGAATCCGGTATTTACGTGCATGCGGGCGAGATTGCATTGATGAGCGCGGCGAACGAAGGCGCGATTGCCAATCTCGGCCTTATCATAGGCGACAAGGGCGTCGCGGTAATCGATACCGGAGGCAGTGTGCGCGAGGGACGTCGGCTTCTCCAGGCTATACGTCAAGTCACCAATAGGCCTGTCTTGTACGTCATCAACACGCACGGTCATCCCGATCATGTGTTCGGGAATGCGGCCTTCCTACTGCCAGCAGTGTTTGTTGGTAACCGAAATCTGCCGCGGGACATGATGGAACGCGGCCCATACTACCTGAACTCATTTCGACCCGCGATGGGTACGCTCCTAGACGAGGTCAAGATCGTCCCGCCGAACGTGACGGTGGACTCCCAATTGCAGCTGGATCTGGGTCACCGCCTGCTCACCCTGAGAGCGTGGCGCGTGTCGCACAGCGACAGCGATCTCACGGTTTTCGATGAAAGGACCGGCATCCTGTTCGCCGGCGACCTGGTATTTTTGCGGCACATTCCAGTCCTTGATGGCAGCATTCGTGGTTGGCTCACAACGATCGACGAGCTTGCGAAGATTCCTGCCAAAAGCGTGGTTCCGGGCCATGGCCCCCCATTCGCCCCATGGCCCGCCGCGCTAGACCCGGAGAGGAACTACCTTGAGCGGCTCCAAAGCGATTGTCGCGATTTGATCAAGCGCGGCGTGCCGATTGCAGCCGCGTCTCGGCTCGCGGCCGCTTCGGAAAAGTCACACTGGGAGCTGTTTGGCGAGTATAATACCCGAAACGCCACAGCCGCATTTTCCGAACTGGAGTGGGAATAATGACTCGGCATGTCGGCAAAGAAAGTCGGATAAGATTGATGATCGCCATGTGCGCACGAGCTGCAACTGTAGCCGCATTTGCGGTCACGATGTCCTCGATCGCGGCTTCCTCGCTAGCGGCCGAGGCCAACGATTCGTGGCGTGAAATCGCAAATGATGCGTTCAATGGTCGCCCGCTTGCCGATGGTTCCCCGCTAATCACGCTCGAGATGCCGGAGCGCGCGGAGGATGCAGCGATTGTCCCAGTCACGATGCGGACAAACCTGCCGCCTGGCGATACGCGCACACTTAGGTCGCTAACATTGGTCATTGACGAAAATCCTTCACCAGTAGCGGCGACCTTCAATGTTGGTCCCGGCGTGACGATGATCTCGACACGGGTGCGCGTGAATTCCTACACCAAGGTCCACCTCGTGGCGGAACTCAGCGACGACAAGCTGTACGTCGTCGACACTTACGTGAAGGCGTCTGGCGGCTGTTCAGCTCCCATGGCCAACAACGCGGAAGAAGCCGCGACTAAGCTCGGTCAAATACGATTTCGCCAATTTGCCAAAACAACTGCGGCCCCGGCTAGTGTGCCCCGCGAGGCGCAAATCATGATACGTCATCCGAACAATTCTGGTCTGCAACGCGATCAGGTGTCGCTGCTTTACATCCCGCTCTACATCGTTCGTCAATTGCGACTCTGGCAAGGCGATCAGCTTATTCTAGAGATGGATGGCGGCATATCCATATCGGAGAATCCGAACATTCGGTTTTCTTACCTACCGAATGGCGCAAGCACGTTCCGCGCGGAAGCCGTCGATACCGAAGGTCACGTTTTTAGGGGTGAGTGGCCGGTCGAGCCGACGATGTAGTCGCTCATCAGAAGCAGCGTACCTCTGCTTCCGCCAGAGCGCGGCGAAGATCCTCAAGCGCGGTCCGAGAAATCTCGGTCGTGCGGAACTCAGCGCCGAGATTCCCCGGCACTTGGGAGATGCTCAGCACCGTCTGCGCGGTCACGTAGCGATCGTATGGTAAAAGCGAAGCAATGACATCGATCGAGCAGGAGCACTTCTGGACCGAAACCTGCGTCTCCCCGTTGGCCTTCATGCAGCCAAAGACGTAGTCCACGCGCGCAGAAGTTGGATAATCATTGAGATCCGCAGCTCTCGCATTTAGGTGCGGGGCACAGGCGGTGAAAAGCGCGACTCCAACCCGGATTGATTTGACGCGAAACATAAGCGATTTACCTTTCGTTATTTTTGCTGTTCGTGGTCGTCAGCCGATTATGCCATCAAAATATTGCTAGCAGATAATGGAATCGCCATTTCACGGACCAGTATTTCTATGAGCCTGATAATCTTCGATTGTGATGGCGTGCTGGTCGATTCGGAACCCGTCGCCCATGGGCTATTGGCTCAAATGATGACCGATCTCGGTCATCCTATGACCACGGCCGAGTCGGTCCAGAAGTTCACTGGACGCAACTTGGCGGACACTTTGCCGCTGATAGAAGGCGTTTTGGGGCGAAGTATTCCCGATCAAATAGGCGAACACTACAGCCGTTTGTTGCTTGAACGTTTACGTCGTGATTTGAAGCCAGTCGCTGGCGTGAAGGAGGCGATCGCCATGCTGCGTCATCCCCGGTGCGTCGCCTCCTCCTCGTCGCTCGAGCGAATTCACCTATCGCTGGAGGTAACCGGGCTGGCGTCGTTGTTCGGCTCGAATATCTTCAGTGCGACCCAGGTACCTCACGGCAAGCCTGCACCGGATCTCTATTTATTAGCGGCAAAAACGATGGCGGTGGCGCCCGACGATTGCGTGGTGATCGAAGACTCAGCCCTCGGCGCCGCTGCCGGATGCGCGGCTGGGATGAAGGTTATTGGCTTCACTGGTGGGGCACACGTAACCGGCGATGCCGCGCGGCATCTCGCAGCGGCAGGCGCATCTCCCGTCATCTTCTCAATGGCCGAACTGCCGCCGGCAGTGGAGCGACTGATCTCACGTCTCGAAACTCCGCGGCAACCCTGATGATCAGCTCGCTCGGTGCGCCAATCACCCAATCGGCGCAGAGCGGATGGTATGAAAAACCTTCAATGCAGCCACTTGTTCGGCCACATCGTGAACGCGGAACAACGCCGCGCCAGCGGCATATGCGGCGAGGGTAGTCGCGATCGTTCCAATAAGTTGCGCCTCGATCTTGGCTTCACTTAGCGAGCCCAGAAAAGCTTTCCGCGATGTGCCGATTAAGATCGGGCAGCCGAATTCGCTCAGCTCTGTTAGACGCCTGAGTATTTCGAGGTTTTGTCGCGCGGTTTTGCCAAATGCAATGCCTGGGTCAACAATGATGCGTGATCGCGGAATTCCTGCAGCCTCCGCAAGCGCCAGTGAGCGCGAAAAAAACTTCTTAATATCGGTCATGATATCGATCGCGGCGTCCTTTTCAGTCCGATTATGCATGATGGCGACAGCCGCCTCGGTGGCAGCAACGGTTTCCGCCATTGCAGGATCGCTCTGCAAACCCCAAACGTCGTTAATCAGGATGGACCCGAGTTCGACAGCACGCGCGGCAATCTTTGATTTGTAGGTATCGATCGAGAGCGGCACTTCGAGCTTATTGGCGAGTTCAGCAAAGATATGTTCGATGCGTTCGAGTTCTTCATTTTCGCTGATCGGTGAGGCGCCGGGACGCGTCGACTCTCCGCCGACGTCGATTATGTCGCAGCCCTGCGCCGCCATCTTCTTGGCATGCGACAGAGCAGCTTCCGCGGTGACATATCGTCCGCCGTCCGAAAACGAATCCGGGGTCAGATTGAGAATTCCCATGACGATCGGACGCGTTCCGATCCTAGCGAGAAAGGCATCACGCCGGGCGCGCTGTTCCGCGCGCATTCGTCTTCTCCTCCTTGTGAGGGGCCTCGCAATGGTAGTTTTTGATAGTCCAGTTCGGATGTTCGCCGATCCACTGCGCAAGGTAAGGCTGTGCGCCTTGCGCACACTCGCGCAGCGAACCATGCCAAACATATTCGATACGTTGTTCCTCACATTGATCGGGATGCACCAGCGCGCAGACCGTGAATACGATGACTACGAGGTCCATTGGGTCGCTCCGCCAAGTATCTAACGGGTCCCAGGCAATCACCATGCAAGCCCAATTTGCAAAGGGCTAATTCCGATTTCCAACAAGAATCTCACCTTTGCCGAGGACCGCCATATCCCCAGCGAAACGCGTAAACGGTCGCTGCAAAAGCACGGCGGCGGCCTTGCTATAAGGTCTGACCATTGCCGATAGCCATCGCATCGCGATAAGCTCGTGCTCGCCGCAGTCCATGAACGTTGGCGAAAGCGCACTGTAACACTCGCCGAGCACGATCGTCCCGCGCTTAAGGAGAAAACCCGCGAGCGGCCCGGCGCTGCGACGCACGATCAACGTCCCGGCAATCATCCGGCTTCCAGCATAGCGACCGGCTTGGCCTTCAATTATGATCGTGCCGCGGCGCATGCGGTCGCCCGCACGCTCCCCGACGGAGCCGCGGACAATGACTATGCCGCCACGCATTCCAGTGATTTCTCCCGCCAGCGGGCCGCCCAACCGATCGCCTGCTGCTCCGCGTATTTCTAACACACCTGATTTCATGCCGGAGGCGGCCCATGGTCCCGTATTGCCGAGCACTGTCAGCCGGCCGCCGGACATCAGGCGTCCAGCCTGGATTCCGACATTGCCCTCGACTAAGAGCTCGCCGCTGTTCATCTCTTGACCGACATAATCGAACCGATCACAGTCACCTTGAATGTGGATTTGTTTAATATCGCCCGCGCGCACTCGAAACACATCACCGAGCGTGATGGGGTGATGGCTGGTTTGCAGTTCCATTCGTTCGATTTGGCGGACCGTTTTACCGGCGAGGGTGTGCGGCACGAGCAGCGATAGGTCGAGACGGTGATCAAGTCGCCCGCGAAGCGTCAATATCAGCGGCCTCATGGTAGCAATTCCCGCAAATAATAATGATGCGGGCCTAACTTGCCGCCGTAATTTCCGGCACTGATCCGGGTTGCTCCACGCCTGGGGCCAAGCTTGATGATCGCCGAAATGCCGGCGCGCATGGCGGACGCGACCGTCTCCGCGGTAAGGCCGTCCACGACTATTTCCAGGACGCTTTTGGTCTCGGAATCGAGCGCAGTGCGAACCGCGCCGCGCAGAGTCGGACAGTAGGCTTCGTTGGTGGAGGCAGGGACGCCTTTGTACTTTGAACCGACCTTAGAACCAGAGCGTACCACACCACCGGGAAAGGGCGCGATCACATCCGGCACTTTGCGGATCGCCGCCACGGCGGCTTCCGCCGCCGCACGTGTAGTTTGTGGCGTGCGCCCGAGAATGAGAAGATTGCCACCACCTACGGCCTGTTTAGTCAACCCAGTCGTCGCCTCGCAAACGAATTCGCCATCCATGACGGGAATTCGCCAAAAATGTTTTTCGCCGAATCGTTTTGAGATCTGCCAACCATCGCCAAAATAGCGAAGAGCATTCCCGAGCCGCAAGGTCTCTTCGCCATTGATTCCAGCGTAGCACGCCGAACTCGGGCTAGTGAGCAGGCATTGAGCCACGCGGGTTTGCAGCTGCTTCTGAAGTTCGGCCGTCGACACCGCAAACAACAGAACCCGAACTCCAGGACGGCCGTCCGGGGTTTGCTTGCCGGTGAGTTCATGATCAATCCCAGCCTCGCAGCCGCAGCCGATTACGGAGGTGGCAAAGCCGGTCATGCTCAGCGCGGCTTGCCGGGCCCAATGCAGGCTATCTGCTGTAATGATCACAGCGGTTGCGCGCATGCCAAAGGCTTCTGCGAACGTATCGTCAATGCGCACGCCGCGGACGGTTAGCGGCATGGCACGAAAACGAACGGTTCTGGCCGGCTCAAGGCATAGACCGGCACTTTAACGAATTCATCCGAAAGTCCGTAGCGCTCCGCATAATAATCTTTCATCCGTCGATCGATCGCGCGATCACGTGCGGGAGCGACGGCGAGCGCGCGGCCCCAGCGATAACGCGTGACGTGGCCGTCGCGCACGACAAGATCGCCATCCTTAAACACCAATGCGGCTGCGCGAAACATCCGCACTCGATCGGTAAGATCATCGTATACTGCAATGTCAGCAACAGCCCCAGGGCCGAGATGACCGCGGTCGGTCAAGCCAAGCAGTTTGGCGGGTGCAGCCCGAGTCATGACCGCGATTTCGTGCAGCGAATACTCGCGCGTGATCGATGGTAACGTGGTCACGGCCATGGCCTCGGCCGGTAGTTCGGACATCCAATTCGCGCGCAGATCGCGGCTCATCAACAATGCAAATATCTCCGGGTAGCTGGTGAACGGCGCGCCATTGGGATGGTCAGTGGTGAAAAAAACCCGCCACGGGTCGTTGATAAGCAAAAATAATTCTAGGCCAACTGCCCATTGCACTGCATTGTAGAAATCACTGCGCCGGTAATTGTAGGGGACGATGCCGACTCCATTGGTATCGCCATCCAGGATCAGCCACTTTTTAGGCCGCGCTTGAGTGCGCGCATTGAACTGACGCAAAACATCGAGTGAGATTGTTACTGTTGGGCCGAACATAACCTGGCCAACATCAACGGTTACGTTAGCCGTTCTGTTCACGGCTTCGGCAAGCTGGGCTGCGGCGGAGGAGAATTTGCGGTCGCCCTCTTTGCCATATCCGTAGAACTGCAAGTGGGCGAGATGTAGCGGTAGTTCCTCCGCGGCGGCAATTGTCGTCAACGCAGTCTCGAAGTTTCCGGCAAGCCCAAGATTATTGCAGTGAACGTGCAATGGATGTGGCACGCCGAGGCTGCTAACCGCGCGCTGCAGTGCTTTCACAATCCGTCGTGACGACAGGCCAAAAGCGGGCACAACATCGTCGAACGAAAACGCGCGTACGTTGTCCTTGAAAGCCGCGACACCCCCCGCATTTACAACCTTAATTCCGAGTGAACGGGACATTTCGAGAATCCAAGCGACATAATCCTCAAACGCTGCTTCGCTCTCATTGTCGTGCAAAAGTCTGAGCAGGTAATCATCGTTACCGAGTACTGCGAGCGTTGCCTTGTCGATGATTGGCGTATCTGCGAGCTCAAGATGGGCATGCAGCGCGTAGTGGGGCGCGACTGCCGGTTCGACCACCGTCGTAAACCCCATGGTTGCGTAGAGATGCCCGGTCTCCAGCGCCGACCATCCCTTTCTTTCGCTCGGTCGTGGTGCCGCGGCGCTTTGATACTCAGGTAATAACAGCCGCGCGGTGTCCACATTCCAACCAGCGATATGGGAATGGACGTCGATGGCGCCGGCCATGACGATCTTGCCTGCCGCGTCAAAGGTTACATCAGCCTCCTCATTCGGCGAGTCGATGATGCGGTCATCGCGAATCCAGACGTCACCCCGCCCGTCCCTCTGATTGGCAGGATCAATGACGTGCCCACCGGAAATGCGCGTCAGCACGAGCGCCCTCCAGGTTCCGGAGTTGCGGCCGCTATGCGTGTGATTGCCTCGGCGACGGAGATCGTCTCGCTAGGCTGTGTCGCTGCAAACGCGGCCAAAGTCCCCGTCGCGGCGAAATGGTGGACACCGAAATGATCAATGCCAGGGCAGCCGACTGTGATGTGAACGTGCGCCGGCGTAACGAATGCTGTGCCCGGAGCCGTCAGTGCGATCATTGGCGGGGGCCGGCGCCACGGCGGGGGCTCGCTCCTGTAAGCGGAGATCCAAACAACGCAATCGACCTCACCACTGGTCACAAGTCGACTGCTGTCAAACAGCCAAGGATCATGTTGTGAAACCCCGCGGGCGAAGCTGGTGCGCATCGGAAGACCAGTCATCCAGCTGCAGACATGCAATACACCGATCGCATTGTCTTCGGGCGCGAGCGGTAGGCCGGAAAAACGTGTCGTCGCGTTCAGATCACCGACCAGCCCGCACAGCATTTCGATTACGACTGGGTCAAGTTCCGCGCTGGACCAGACTGCCGTACCAAATCGCGACTGTTTGAGAAACGCCGAAACCTGCCGCAAACGCTTCAACGAAACGCAGCTTTTACCAGCGGGTCTGCCAGCGACATCAGCGCGCAGCGTTGCCAAAAGCCCCGGCAAATCTTCTTGCTTTCGACCGATCGGCGTGGCGCCGACTGTATCTGCGAACGTCAGAAGATCCCGTCCAGGGCAAAGCCAGATGATGCGACGCCGATCGCGGTTTTTTGCTTGCTCGCTTCCGATCACATTTTGTAGAAGTTGGTCACGAGCCGTGCCGCGCAGAGGTCCAGCCAACAGCAGTGTGTCGGCGCGCACATGGCACTCAGTCGCCGTTGTCATCATGACACCGGACGATCGCATGACGTCGAGGTTCCGCAGAACGCTTTCCGAGTTCATATGATCGATAGTTGCTCCGGTGCGCTGCGCCAGGGAAATTGCAGCGCGCGCACCGGCGATATCGGTGCCAAGTCCTGCAATAAGGATCCTCGTGCTCGCGCCAATCAGCTTAGCTGCCTCGGCAATAGCAGCATCAAGCGGTGTGGGCTTACCTGAAATCCAGGCGCGTTCCATTGCGAACTTCCTGTTGGCCGCAAGTAAGACCGGCGTTTATTCGTCATATTTGATATAAGCAAAGCGCTGATCTTTTTGTGGAGTTCCCTCCAAGGCACCGCCTGATTTTCCGGGCTGCCATTGCACGACATCTTCGATCTTCTTGGCCAGTTCAAAGTCCTTGTCCGTAATTCCCTTCGCTGCGTGGTTTTGCAGCCGGACCTCAACCCAGGCATAGGACGCCGTGATGTCGGGGTGGTGCCAGGCCGCCTCCGCGAGGTGACCAACCGTACTGATGACCATCAGCGTACCTTTCCAACTGTTGGTGCGATACTTTCGGCGAATCCAGCCATTCTCCAGGTACCAGTGGGGCAAATCGCGATTGAGCCGTTGTTGGATCTCTTCATCAGTGTAGGTTCGTTCATTTGGCATGATGTATCCTTCGATGGTTGTTAGCCTGCTCTGGTTGTCAACGGGGCTAGAAAGTCGCATTTTAAACCTGAACTTCTACTGAGAAAGGCCGGAGTGCCATTTTCGGAGACCGTGCTTGCGCGATCATACTTCACGACCGACGGAAATTCTCGTCACAGTCCCCGCTAGGCTTCATCTCGGTTTTCTCGATCTCAACGGCGGGCTTGGCCGCCAGTTCGGCGGCGTCGGACTTGCGATCGGCAATTTTAAAACCAGCCTTAGCATCCGACCCGCCAACCATTCTGACATTTCGGGCCCAGAAAGCGAACGTGTCCGACAATACGTGCTTACGATGGAGCGAACGCTGGCGGAGGGTGGTGCCCACGCAGTGAAAGTCTTGCAAACCGTTCCTGCACATGCCGGTCTAGGCTCCGGCACACAGCTTGCGCTTGCCGTAGCGAGCGGTATTCGCCGATTGCACAACTTGCCTCTTGAAATCGAGGAAGACGCATTGAGGCTCGGGCGTGGCGCGCGCTCTGGAATCGGTATCGGACTATTTCATCGGGGAGGATTGGTTGTCGATGGTGGGCACGGTAAACAAACTCGGGTGGCGCCGATCATCAGTCATCTGCCGTTTCCGGAGCATTGGCGCGTTCTCGTTATCCTCGACCTGAAGCGTAGTGGCGTTTACGGTCATGACGAAATGTCAGCATTCGCCACGCTTGCACCAATGCCAGAGATTGAGGCCGCCCAGATTTGTCGTTTGGTTCTTATGAAGGCATTACCGGCGTTTGCGGAGCAGGATATCGTTAGCTTTGGCGCGGCCATAAAGGAATTGCAGGTTCAGCTAGGCAATCATTTCGCGCGGGCGCAGGGTGGAGGTGGCTTCGCCAGTTCCGCTGTTGCCAGCGTACTTGCAGCACTCGACGAAGCTGGTGCACATGGGATTGGGCAGAGTTCCTGGGGACCAACCGGATTTGCGTTCGCTGCATCGGCCGAAGAAGCCGAACGGCTGATGAGGCTAGCTAAAGAGCAGTCGGCGGCGAAGGAGCTGGACATCCAGGTTTGCAGCGGCCTCAATCGTGGCGTTGAAATCGTTGCGCGGACGTGGGCGTAAAGGCCTCGAGCGTACGACACATGGGAGGTGATGATGGTGGAAAAAAACATACTTCATATGGTCACTCCCACAAAGCACATCAGCCCGTTCGACGCGAACATGGCGCTCGATGCCGGCTACGATGCTGTACTCACTTACAGCAATGTGACTCTGGACGAGATAACGGGCCTCGTCCAAGATTCTATCTTCTCGCGTCCTCCAAAAACTGGTGTGCGCACCGCGATGTTCTTCGGCGGCAAGAACGCTAGCCTTGCGCTTGACATGTTGGCGAAGGCCCGGAACGCCTTGGTGCCGCCATTCGGCATTTCTTTCTTTGCTGATCCCGCCGGCTCGTTCACGACTGCTGCGGCTATGGTTGCTTGCGTCGAGAAAATCTTAAAGGAAAAACATCAACGACGACTAGACGGTTTGAAGGTCGCCATCTTCGGAGCGACCGGTGTCGTCGGTTATGCTGCCGCTGTGATTGCCGCCCTGGAGCGAAGCAGGGTTACCATGGTTGGTTATGACGGTATCAAGCGAGTAAGCGACAGCGCTAATGAAATCAAAACACGTTTTAACGTAGAAGTCCGGCCGGCGGACGGCAGCGACGATGCCAATAAATCTGCTATTCTCAAGGAAAACGAGGCCGTTCTATGCGCTGGCCGTGCAGGCGTCCAGATCTTATCGAAAGCGCAGCTTGCCGCGGCACAGAATCTCCTAATTGTAGCCGATGTGAATGCGGTTCCTCCCGCCGGCGTCGAAGGGCTTGCTATGCAGGCAAATGGCGATTTATTGACGCCAAATGGCACAGTTGGCTTGGGACCGCTGGCGATAGGTAACATCAAGTACAAGACTGAGTTTGGCTTATTTCAAAGGATGATCGCGGCAACAAAGCCGGCGCAGTTTGATTTTCGCGACGCCTTTGCACTGGCTCGTGAGCTAAATGCCTGACAAGCCGTTCGTGTTAATCGCGGCAATTTCCGGCCGCGCTCTGGCGCAATCAGCACAGCGTACCGGTTATCGGCCGCTTGTGGTGGATTTTTTCGGCGACCAAGACACCCTTCAGGTCGCGCACGATTATGTTCGTTTAACCGGAAATCTTGCAAACGGGATCGCAGAGAGCGCTTTGCTTAGGGCAACCGAGGCGCTCGCCGCCCGTCACCGGCCGATGGGAATAGTTTGTGGCACCGGATTTGAGGACAGGCCGCATCTCCTGCAAGCCGTTGCCGCACGTTGGCGACTATTTGGCAATGACGCGACAATCGTAACTAAGGTCAAGAATCCCGAACTTCTTTCGGGTATCTGCAGCGAGCTTGCGATTCCCTTTCCAGAATTCTCGTTTACGAGGCCGGATAACCCGATTGACTGGCTGGCGAAACGCGTAGGGGGTGCAGGCGGCAGCCATATCCGACCGGCCTCGCAACCTGCAAGCCGCACGATCTATTATCAACGAAAAGTTCCTGGCGCGCCGGTATCCGCGCTCCTTCTCGCGGATGGCTCAAGGTCGACGGTCATGGGATTCAGCACGCAGTGGGTGCTGGCCACACCGACAAAACCATACCGTTATGGGGGCGCAGTGCGACCCGCAACGCTTGCTGGCAGCATGGTCGATTTGCTGACGAGGGCCGTCGCGCAGCTCGCAAACGTAGCATCGCTGGTCGGTCTCAACAGCCTCGACTTCCATGTCGATGGCGAGCGCCTTTGGCTATTGGACGTCAATCCTAGACCAGGCGCCACGCTTGACATATTCGAGCCCCCCAAACAATCGTTGTTTGGTTTGCATATCGCAGCATGCGCCGGCAAATTAGCTACAACTCCAATCTATCCTCCGGGTGCCAAGGCCGCAGCGATCGCTTATGCTGATGACGATATCCCTTCAGTTCCCGCTCTGGAATGGCCAAAGTGGACCGCCGATCGGCCGCAGCCGGGGAGCGCCGTGAAGGCTGGCGAGCCGTTGTGTACGGTCTATGCTTGCGCCTCGGACGCAGCGGTAGCCAAGGCTCTCACTGAGGAAAGACGCCGATTGGTTCTCGCTTGGATGCATGCGAGGTAACGATGACGACCGTGCCCGCGCTAAGCGTGAATGAGCGATCCGCCACACTTGTAGCTCGAATGGTAGGAAACGCTCAAGAGCTGAGGATTGGAGTTTCGCGTGGCGAACTTGGCGAAACCTTGATAGACGCCGGTAGCAAAAACCCTGGCAGTATTGCGGCCGGCATCCGAATTGCCGAAATCTGCATGGGCGGACTGGGACAAGTCGAGCTGCTACCTTCCTTGGCAACGCCGCGATGGCCGTGGTCGGTCATCGTGCGCTCATCAAATCCGGCAATCGCGTGTCTCGCTAGCCAGTATGCAGGGTGGCGGCTGGCGGACGAAACACCCGAAAAGTCGTTTTTTGCACTGGGTTCTGGACCGGCTCGGGCGCTCGCCCGACGCGAGCCGCTCTTCGAGGATTTGCGCTATATCGACAAGGCCGCTTGCGGTACCCTTGTCATTGAAAGTGGTCTGCCGCCACCGACAAAGATCGTTGCGACAGTGGCACAGCATTGCCGGATCAAGCCAGAAAATTTGACGATCATATTTGCGCCGACACAAAGTCTGGCCGGCTGCACTCAGATCGTTGCGCGGGTGCTTGAAGTCGCACTGCACAAAGCTCATGAACTGGGATTTTCGCCCGAACGTATCATTGACGGCATGGGGGCAGCGCCGCTGTGTCCACCGCATCCGGACTTCATCACAGCGATGGGCCGGACAAATGATGCGATAATTTTTGCAGGGCAGGTTCAGCTTTATGTCACTGGGCCCGCTAACGAGGCGCGTGTGCTAGCCGAGAAGCTTCCGAGCAAGGCTTCGCGCGATTATGGTCGGCCCTTCTCGGAGATGTTCCGGCAAGTCAAAGGCGACTTTTACGCGATCGATCCCATGCTGTTCAGCCCAGCGAAGATCACAGTAATAGCTTTGGAAACGGGCGAAACTTTCCAATCGGGTGAAATTGATCTGGAACTTCTAAATGCATCCTTCACCTGAGGGCTTGCACGCAGCTCTTATGGGCTTCCCATGCGCGTCGGCCTTGTAATCGATTGTCTCGACTGGCATGCCCGGGAGCTTATCGCCGCGCTTTCTTCACGTTGGGTCGAAACGGTTCTGGTGCGTTTGTCTTACTGTGGAATGGCGACAGCGAGTCCTAGCGGCTTAATGATCGAAGGGTTCGGCACAACGCTACCTGATGCGCTCGTTGTGCGCACCATGTCTGGAGGCAGTTTCGAGGCCGTCACGTTACGACTTGGTATTCTTCACGCGTTGCGCGAGCTTGGCGTTACGGTTTGGAATGATGCGCGCACCATCGAGCGCTGCGTGGACAAGTCCATGACAAGCTTTTTACTGGCGCGAGCGGGTATTCCGACTCCTGCGACCTGGACGATCGAGTCGTACGAGCAAGCCTACGCAACCGCAGAACGCGAGACTGCAGAGGGGCCGCTGGTGCTCAAGCCCCTATTCGGATCCCAGGGAAGGGGTTTAAGGCTCATTCACACGCCGGAAGACCTTCCAAAAATAGAGGAGACGCCAGGTCGGGTCTATTATCTCCAGCGCTTTGTTGGTGTTAAACGGCAAGATGGTTATCACGATTTTCGTATTCTGGTCGTGCAGGGCCGCGTCATTGCGGCGATGCGTCGTCATTCACCCCATTGGGTAACAAATATAAAGCGCGGTGGTCGCCCCGTTGCGGTCGTCCTCAATGAGGAGATGAAGACACTCGCACTGAAAGCGGCGACAGCTGTGGGCGCCAATTTTGTTGGCGTTGATATGGTTTATGGAACTGACGATCGGCCAGCGGTCCTGGAGGTCAACAGCATGCCAGCTTGGTCGGGACTGCAGAAGGTTAACGCCGTCAATATCGCTGCCATTTTGGCAGATGCTCTCATCGCCGCACTTGCTGCCCGTCGCTTTCGCGGAGCTATGGCGTGACTTCGCGTGCGGAATCGATTGGGGCTGCCTTTAAATGGGCCTGCCTGACTGAGCTGGATGCTCCCAAGCCGGGCAATGTTCACGCTTTTTCCGCAGGTCATGGTATGACCGTGGACGAGTTTGTTCGCAGTGCGGATGCAGCCGCAGGTCCACTGTCGGCGAAAGGCACTCGGGTTGGCGCCCGCATTCATCGTGCCGTGATGGCAACGTTCGCAGCGGTCGGCACTAATACTAATCTTGGAATTATTTTGTTATGCGCACCGCTTGCGGTGGCGGCCGAGCGCGATGCGGCAAATATGCGCACTGCACTTGGCGAGGTTCTACAGGACCTCGACGTCGATGATGCGGACCTTGCGTTTCGGTCAATTGCTCGCGCTGCACCCGCGGGGCTTGGTCATAGCGCTCAGCACGATGTGTTCAATCCGGCAACGGCCAGCCTCCTGCAGGCGATGTCTGAGGCGGCGAACCGCGACATGGTGGCTCGACAATACGCCACCGGATTTGCAGATATATTTGATCTTGGCTTGCCCTTGTTTGAATCGGTTAGAAGAGCAGGGCGAGAGGCTAAATGGGCAACGCTGGCGACATTTCTGGGTTTTCTCTCGGCCTTCCCCGACAGTCACATCGCGCGAAAACTCGGCGCGGAAACAGCGTACTGCGTACAACGCGCGGCTCTCAATTTTGCGGCAATGTTGCGGGCCACCGAACAGCCGGACCAAGTTCTTCCGGCTCTCCTAGCCTGGGACGCCGCTCTCAAAGCAAAAGCCATCAATCCCGGCACCAGCGCTGACCTAACCGTGGCCACCCTTTTTGCGCATCGGCTGCGGACCATCTTGCCGTCCGTGCGCAACAGTGATTGACTTTGCGATGCGGACTTCGTTCCGCCGCTATCTGGCTAACCGGCTCGGGTTGCCCAATCCGGGCGCTGACAACAAGGATAGATGTACCAGCGGGCATCCGCCTGCAAGTTGTAATTTCCTTGGGAGGAGATGGCGATGGCAAAGATCAGTGGACTGTGCGTCGGTGAATCGCTCGTTGGTGAGGGCAATGAAGTTGCCCATATCGATCTCATCATGGGCCCACGTGGCAGTGCGGCCGAGACGGCATTTGCGCACTGTCTGACCAACCAGAAGGATGGATTTACGTCATTACTCGCGGTCATCGGACCAAACCTGTTGTGCAAGCCTGCGACCGTTCTATTCAACAAGGTGACGATCAAAGGTGCCAAGCAGGCCGTGCAGATGTTCGGTCCCGCTCAGCATGCCGTCGCCAAGGCGGTTGCCGACAGCGTGGCCGAGGGGGTCATTCCCCAGGATGAGGCCGACAATCTCTTCATCTGCGCCGGTGTTTTCATCCACTGGGAGGCGGCCGACGACAAGAAAATTCAGGACTTCAATTATCGCGCAATGAAGGAATCTATTGCCCGCGCCGTGAACGGCGAACCCAAGGTTGCTGAGGTGGTGGCCAAGCGCAACCAGGTCAAGCATCCGTTCGCTGCGGCCTAGCTGTGCTTATAATCCTGACAGGCGCGCAATCTGTGCGCCTGTCAGCTCCCCATTGTGCAAGCTTGTTGCGACAAGGGCGCCAGCGATTCCAGTCTGTCCAAGTAAAGCAAGGTCGTTTGCATCGCGCACACCACCGGCGGCGTATACCTGGTGGCCAACAATACGTGACTTAATGGTTGTCAGCCGGCTCATATCGGGCCCGCTCGCGCTGCCAACGCGAGCAAGGGCCATGACGATGATCTTCGCCGGCCAGGTATTCGCATCGTTCAATAGCGAGACGGGCCCTAAAAATTGATCGCCGCGGAAATCGAGAGACAGGATGGTGCGTTCGTTTCGGCAAAGATGATGGATAAGCTCGCTGTCTCGTTGCGTTTCGCTGCCGAGGACAAGATGTCCAAGACCAGCTTCGAGCCAACGCTCGGCGTCGTAAACATCCGCTATGCCGGCATCCACCCAAAACGCAAGACCAGGGTACTCGGCGCTCAGCAGCCCCAGGGCTGCGTTATTATCGCCCTTATGTTCGATTGCATCCAGATCCGCAACATAGAATTTCTTAAAGGGAAAGATTGACAACAAGCCTTGAGCGACGTCCTTCGGTCGGCTCGTAGGTGACAACGGAGTTTTAATGGGTGCGTACTCGCTGCGCATTCCCATGCGAGCATGGACAACAACTCCGTCCTTGAGATCAATAACGGGTATGACTTCCATGATAGTGTGCCCTGATAATGAGGCGGATGGTCAGTACGAAAATGTCGCCGAATACTATAGCAATCTCTTCTGCGAGCTGACATGGGCGTTGTTATAGGTTGGGATATCGGCGGCGTTCATCTTAAGGCAGTGCGTGCGGAAGATGGACGCATTGTGAAAGCTGCCCAGTACGTTTCGCCATTGCGAAGCGGAACGGAACTCCTTCAGCATGCTTTTGTGCAAGCGCGCAAGGACATGGGCCGTGGCGATCGCAATGTCATCACTATGACCGGGGAGTTGGCAGACATCTTTACTTCGCGCCAAGATGGCGTGGAGCAACTTTCAGCGCTAGCCGAACACGAACTTGAGAACGTTTCGATTTATGCCGGTCCTTCCGGGTTCGTAGTTGGGGCTGAAGCACGACGGCATAGCACTCAGATTGCATCCGCAAACTGGCATGCCTCTGCAGCAGTTATCGCCAAGCGTCGCAAATCCGGTTTATTAATTGACGTCGGTTCGACGACCACTGATGTTGTTCCGGTCGCGGACAGCAAGGTGGTGGCACGCGGATATACAGATGCCCAGCGACTAGCGGTGGGCGAGCTGGTCTATACTGGACTGGTTCGGAGCTTTGTGATGGCAACAACGGCGCGCGCGCCACTGAACGGTGTATGGACGACATTAATAAACGAAAATTTTGCTACAATGGCGGACGTGCACCGTATCCTCGGTACTTTGCCCGCGGGCGTCGATCTTATGGCGACCGCTGACGGGAGAGAAAAGTCAGTCCCAGCATCTCGAGCGCGCCTTGCCCGCATGTTGGGAAGTGATGCCGCCAATGCAGACAATAAAACTTGGGACTTGCTGGCGTGCTGGTTTGCAGAAGCACAAATACGCGCCATCGTCGACGCGGTCATGCTCGTCATGTCGAGCTGCGTCGTAACGTCAACTGCCCCCGTCATAGCCGCCGGAATAGGAGTGGGCGTTGTTGCCGAAGTCGCGCGACGACTGGGTCTTTCCTGGGAGAGATTCGACGAGCTTCTGGAAGTTGTTACGGAAGCACGCGATGCGGTGTCTCGTTGCGCACCGGCAGCGGCACTTACTGCTCTCGCTTCATAAAGTGGCTGACCCGGTGTAGGAGGAGAGCGTGCGCTTAGCGCTAAATCTGTTCTGTATTACTTGCCTGATACTAGCACCGTCTAGTGTTCTCGCTGCCGAGCTCACGCGCCCGCAAGTGCAATCGATACTTGCTGCTACGCCGGCTGGCCAAAAGGCAAGCTTCGCCGGTATGTCGCTTGCTGGTGCGGATCTTCACGAGTTGGATTTCAGCAATGCCGATCTTTCAGGTACGGACCTCTCCGGAGTTGACTTGCGTGGAGCCAAGCTTGTTGGGAGCAAGCTCATCGGGGCTAAGCTCCCAGGCGCAAGACTGAACCTCGCCTGGATCATGGGGGCGGACTTTTCCCATGCTGATCTCTCAGGTGCGGACCTGGAGACACTTGTCGTTTCGGCCGGGATGCAGACCCTTGCGCAGGAGGCAGCTACTTTCGTCGGTGCCAATCTGTCCGGCGCCAAAGTGATGGCGCGGTTTAACCTCGATGACATGCGCGGCGCTGATCTTTCTCATCTTCGAGCATCTGCCGATATGAGAAATCAATCCATGGGACTGATCCGAACTGAATTTTCGCAGGCGAACTTGACCGACGCAAATTTCCAAGGCGCGGCCCTGGCACACGTAAATTTCGCATTTGCGAAGCTCTCACGGGCTAATTTCTCCGCAGCCGATGTGAGCGACGCGGACTTGACGGGTGCGGATCTGACCGATGCGGATCTCACCGGCGCAACCACAACCCGCACGGACTTCACTAATGCCATACTCCAGGGCACAAAAGGATATCGATGATGCATCGGTAGTAAGATAGTGGATCTGTCACGCGACTCCCTCTCTTTGAGCCGTTGGGAAGGCGCGTTGGTACTGAACAGCCGGGTGTGGGTGAGATGCCAAACAGGTTTTTGTGTCCTAAATGTCACGGCCAAAGAACGACTTCCTGCACAGCTTGTGACGGCACTGGCAAACGCTCCCTCGCGGGTGTCCCAACCGGCGTCTGTAAAGAATGCAATGGGAGCGGCCACCAGCGTTGTGATGTTTGTGGCGGCACCGGGGAAATTGAACGGCACATCGAACTTGGTTCTCGCTAACAGGAAGCTTGAACCTCTCGGCTGCAGAATCAGCATCCGGCACGTAGGTTGAAGAGTTGATTTCCGCGTGATCACTGCCATCTATCATCTGAATTTGAGGACTAACGCAAAATGACCGTATGGCGTGTGCTGTCGACAGCAATAGTTTTTGGAGTGGCCGTACAGGCCGAACCCGCGTGTGCAGAAGGGCGCCTGCCGCAAAGTGGGTCCTACGAAATCACGGCTCGCCTTGAATTGCCGCATCTCGAACGTTGGGCCGTGGACAAAACGACGACCGTCTGTCTGCGAGGCTTCCTGAGCAATGAAAAGCTTCCAGTTCCGATAGTGAGTGCCAACAATCCGTTCGCAAATTGCAGCGCCGCAAATGTGACAATGAAAACTCCAAAACTCGAATACGACATCGTTTGCCCCGGACGCGGAGCCGCAAAGGGGCATGCTATCTACATACTATCGCCCGACACATTCTCTGGCCGCGTGGCGATTGTCTTAGGTGGGAAAAACATGACAATGACCGAAGTGCAAGAAGCGCACCGGAGTGGAGAGTGCGGTCCAGGCGTTTTGGGATCGGCAGCCCGATTCTGAGCGTGCGTGCGTCACATTTTGATTTGGCTGATCTGCACGGTCGGTTGCGTGTTGGTGTAGTTCGGGATGTCGCCCATGATTGCCTCCGCATGCGGGGTAAAAGCGCTCTGAAAAGCATCGACCGAATCGAAGGTCAGATGAGCCATAGCGAGATAGGTCGCGGGTGCACCTGGTGCACCGCCAGCCATGCCTTCCTCCACGGCGACGCTCTTGCACGCGGAACCGAGCTTTTGTTTCACCATCGGAATGTGCTTTGTTAAATAGTAGTTGATGTCAAAATTGCTATTGGCGCCGTTAGGATAAAGCACGCTCACCTTGATCATTGGACCGCTCCCCAAAGTTGATTTGGCACAGGCTTCCGCAAACGTGACCGTAGTGCGATTTTGGGCCTGGCACGTCCATCTGACAAGCACCCCGGAACCTGCAATGTGACCTTGCCCGGACGCGCTCCTGAAGCGATCGATAAGCCTGTGGTGAACATGGAGCTTTGAGCGGCCCTTTTTGTGAGCTCCAATGTCGTTTACCCATTACGCTGAGAACGAGACTGAAGATCGTTGGTCGACGCCTGCCAGGCATTTCCACGACGCCTTATCGACGAACGAGCGCGCCGTCGACCTCGCGCGCGGTGACCGGGCCGCCACACCATTGCGCGCCGTTGCTGTTGTGCTCTCGCCCGCAGAAAGTCGCAGAAAAGCCGCGCCTGCGCCCGCTGTGCGCGGGGCGCAGCCTGCCACTCGTTTGTTTAAGCGGGTGCCGCCAATGTATAGTAGGTTAGCCTTTTGACGCCGCTGATGAAGACGGGGAGGGCATCATGCGGTCATTGTTGATGGTGATGGCAGGTGCGATCCTGTTAGGTGACTGCGCTGCGACGCAGCCGACGCATTGGACCAAACCGGGCGCTAGCCAAGAAGCGTTTATGCGGGATCATTCGGTTTGCGTTCAACACACACAGTTAGACACGTGGTCCTTCTACAGAGGGGAATCGTTTAACACGTGCATGGAAGCGCTGGGATACAAAGAAGACCCCAACGGCAGCTTGTTCCCGCCGCCCGAGCCAGTCGCGACATCTGGACCGGCCCCCATCCCGGCGGCTGTGAGTGCAGCTAGCGAAGACTATAAACGGGCGGTCGCTGATTACCGAAATTGTCTTGCTGCCAATCCGAAAAACGTGAATGCATGTGAGGGGCAGCGCCACATCATGGATGCCGATGCACAAATCTTGTCCGGCCCCTCCCAAAGTTCAAGGTAGCTGGGCCTCAGCCAGCGAAGCTAGCGCGACCAAAATTATCGAACTGGCACGGATTGAATTGGGTTTGTTTCGGTGCGCCCCGAAGGCGCGTGTCACCAGTGGAGGAGGGTACCGCGTCCGTCCTCGACTCTACTAATCGGTTCCACAACGAAAAGTCCCCACTGCGCGGTCCAAAATCGGAGGTTGCAATGTTGATTGGGCGTCAGTTCGCGTTTGCGATCGCATTTGCTCTCATCAACATCACTTCTTCGCCCGACGCTGCCCGGGCTGACGGGAGTGGGTTGTTCGGCCCCGGATTTCCGCCGTGGCCAACGCCACCAAACGTCCCCTCATGGTGCCATTACGAGCGACAATGCGGCCGCCATGGCTGTTCCGGGCGGTGGCTCTGTCCGCCGCAAACTTTTGTCAGCGCGTATCTATGGCAAGTTCAGGATCACACGCCGCCGGAGGCCCTGGCCCGCTACGATGATGCGTGGTGCCGCGTCTATGGGCCGCGCGGCTCGCCGGAATATTTGCAGTGTCGCGAAAACAATTACTACACTCGCCTGTCGGTTCCCATTCGCGCGACCAAATAGCGGCTGGTTGCGCGGTCGACACATTGCGCTCACCCGTGGATGGGCGTGTCGGCAAGACCTCCGTCGCGGAATAATAGTGAGTTCGTCTCTTCGCTTTCGGATCAGGTGAGGTGGAAATGGTTTACCTGCTCATGCGTCGTTTCAATCGTCACAGATAGGAGCGCGATTGGTGATAGCTTGCAAAAGATAACCTAGCTTACGGTAGTGAGACGCTATCAATAGCGAGCTTGAAAGTGATGATTAAGCGCTGGAGCTTTTGCTTATCGCTAGCCATCTGCGTGGCTTTGATGCCTCTTTCAATATTCGCTGCCGACG
>CATPBC010000069.1 GCA_955652195.1 uncultured Xanthobacteraceae bacterium
AGAACACACTCGCCGTGCCGGCGACTGCAGCCGTGACGTCGATTTCTTTCTTGAGCTCGGCCTGCCCCACATAAGTGACCGGCCCGGTGCAGGCCTGCACCGGGCGCTTCTTGGCGATCTGCGCGCCGGGTGCATAGAACAATGTGCCGCGCTCGGTGGCGTACTTATAGAAGTCGGCGAATTCCTCGCGATCCTTGCCGCGTTCGATCAGGGGCTTCTCGTCGCCCGCGGCAATCTCGGCGAAACCGCCGAACCGGTTCTGCATGTAACGCAGCCAGTCGCCGCCTTTGGAATATTCGCCTTCGTTGACGATATCGATCCCGATCTCGCGCTGCCGCGCGACGATTGCCGCCACATCATCGGCCAGATGCGTCTGGTCGCCGATCGCCACGCCGCGATCGAGCGACAGGAATGGAAGGCTGCCGACGTGGGTCGTCAGGATCTTCGCGGCGCTCCGCTGCATGGCGAGCGCGTTTACTCCGCCGCCAGCACCGTACTTTCACGTCCGGCGCGGACTAGGCGGCCCGGCATCGCGCCGGTATGTTCGCCGCGTTCGAAGATCGGCGTGCCGGCGACCAGCGTCGTTTCATAGCCTTCGACGCGCTGCACGAAACGCCGCCCGCCGGCCGGCATGTCGTGAACGAGTTCGGGCTTGCGCACGCTGAGATTGCCGAAATCGATCACGTTGATGTCGGCGCGAAGCCCGGGCGCGAGCCGGCCGCGGTCGGTGAAGCCGAAGAAATCGGCGGTCTCGCTGGTTTGCCGCTTGACCAGATGTTCGAGCGGCAGACGCGGTCCGCGGCTGCGGTCGCGGCCCCAATGCATCAGCATGAAAGTCGGCACGCCGGCATCGACGATCGAGGTGCAATGCGCGCCGCCGTCGCTCAGCCCCAGCAAGCAGGCCGGATCGTTGAGCATTTCGAAAATTGGCGCGTGGTCGCCAGATACATAATTCACCACCGGGAAATAGAGATATTGGCCCTCGCCGCCGGTGATGTAGTCGTAGGCGACTTCGTCGGGCGGACGACCTTCGCGCGCAGCGATCGCGGCGACGCTCTTTTCCGGCGCCGGCTCGTAATCCGGCGGGTCGCCCATGACATAGAACCTGTCCCACTTGCGCGTCACCGCCTGGCGGAATTGCGCGAGCTTGGCGACATCGGCGTCCGACGGCGCTTCGGCGAGAATCTGCCGGCGTATTTCCGGATCGCGCAGCCGCTTGCGCTGTTCCGCGATCGGCAGCGATTCAAGTTTCTTGTAGCTCGGCCGCACCGTGAACGGATTGAGCGCGGTGCCGACGCCCATCATGACGCCGATCGGCCGGCCGGCGATCTGCGCGGTGAACGAGAGGCCTTGCGCGCGCGCCGCATGCGTTGCGTCAAGGAGCCGCCGCCAGCGCTGCGGGTCTTCATAGCGGTCGGTGAGCAAGAACCACACCGGCCGTCCGGTCTGGCGCGCGAGCCTGGTCATCCAGGCAAGCTCATAATCCTCGTCGTCAAAGTCGCTGTTCATGCCGAAAGCGCCCATGCCGACTGCGCCGAGCGCCGAGCCGATCCCAACCAGCTCGTCGGCATCGGCGTCGCGCGACGGCACCAATTCGCCGTCGGGCGTCTTGTGCGAATCCGTGCGCGAGGTGGTAAAACCAAAGGCGCCGCATTGCAGCGCCTCGATGGTGAGCCGGCGCATCTCGGCAACGTCATCAGGCGTCGCGGCTTCGCGCCGCACCGCACGGTCGCCCATGACATAGACGCGAAGCGGTAAGTGCGCGGCCTGCGCGCCAATATCGATGGCATGCGGCCGCCGCTCCAGCGCATCCATGAATTGCGGAAAGGTTTCCCATTCCCAGCTCAGGCCCGCCGCCAGCACCGGGTTGGGAATTTCTTCGACGCCTTCCATCAGATCCATCAGCGCGCCGCGATGGTGCTTCTTCACCGGCGCAAAGCCGACGCCGCAATTGCCGAACAACACCGTGGTCACGCCATGCCAACACGACGGCGCCAACAGCGGGTCCCACATCGCCTGGCCGTCATAATGAGTGTGCGCGTCGACCCAGCCGGGGGTGACCAGAAGTCCATCGGCATCGATGTCGCGTTTGGCGGGACCCTGCTTGCCGCCGACGCCAACAATGCGCCCGTCAGCGATGGCGACATCGCCGGCGAATGCGGCCTTGCCGGTGCCGTCGATGATCGTGCCGCCGCGAATGACGATATCGTGCATGGCCGCCGCTCCTTGGTTCGGTTCCTAAAATTATGTCCGCTTTCTGAAATTCGCTCGGATTCTCAGTCCATGATGCACCCGGCCCGATAACTGCGCAACGCGGTTATTGCGCAATGCAGCCCCTTGCGGCGCGATGGACAAGTCCGACAAAGAGCCGGCATATAGCGGCGATTTTGATGGTGCTCGATTGTTGTTGGCGGTCCGCGCGTGACATCTTCTCCCGCAATCCGGCTTGGTGTCGATATCGGCGGCACGTTCACCGATGTGGCGCTCGAAGTCGGCGATCGCCGCTATACGGCCAAGGGGCTGACCACGCCGCGCGCCCCGGAAGCGGGTGTGCTTGCGATTTTGCGCGCGGTCATTGCCGAGGCCGGAGTGTCGCCCGGCGATGTTCAGTTGATCATCCATGGTACGACGCTTGCGACCAACGCGCTGATCGAACGCAAGGGCGCCAAGACCGCGCTTCTGACCACCGAAGGCTTTCGCGATGTAATCGAAATCCGTCACGAGAATCGCTTCGAGCAGTACGACGTCAATATCGATCTGCCGCCGCCGCTGGTGCCGCGCCGGCTACGCCTGCCGATCCGCGAACGCATCGATGCGCAAGGCAACGTGTTGGTCCCGCTCGACGACGCGAGCGTGAGCCGCACCCTCGAAACGCTCGCTGAGCAAAACATCGAGGCCGTGGCGGTTGGATTTCTCCACAGCTTCACCAATGCCGAGCACGAGCGCCGCGTCGGCGAGGCCGTCGCCCGCCGCTTTCCAGATTTGGCGGTGAGCTTGTCGTCGGATGTTTCGCCTGAAATGCGCGAATACGAACGGTTCTCTACCGCTTGCGCCAGCGCTTATCTGCAGCCGCTGATCGGCAATTACCTCGATAAACTCGCCCGCGAACTTGAACGGTCGGGCTTTCGTTGTCCCATGCTGCTGATGACCTCGGGCGGCGGCATCACTACGACCGAGACGGCGATCCGGTTTCCGGTACGGCTGGTCGAATCCGGCCCAGCCGGCGGCGCCATCTTTGCCGCCTGTATTGCGCGCCAGCACGCGCTCGATCAGGTCGTTTCGTTCGACATGGGTGGGACGACGGCGAAAATCTGTTTCATCGATCACGGCCGGCCGCAGACATCGCGCGCCTTCGAAGTGGCGCGCGTCTATCGCTTCACCAAAGGCAGCGGATTGCCGCTGCGGATACCCGTCATCGAAATGGTCGAAATCGGCGCTGGCGGCGGCTCGATTGCCGCGGTTGACGCGCTCGGGCGTATCGCCGTCGGACCGCAAAGCGCCGGCTCGGAGCCGGGCCCGGTCTGTTATGGCCGTG
>CATPBC010000070.1 GCA_955652195.1 uncultured Xanthobacteraceae bacterium
CCGATTGGGTGAATTGGAATCCTGCCGCTCCGACGTTTGCCATTCGTACCGGCCGATGCCATCGTTGTTTGCGAAATAGAGGGGAGGAATCGCATGGATGTTCGCGCTGCCGTCGCCTTTGCCTCCGGCAAACCGCTTGAAGTCACAACCGTTCAGCTCGAGGGTCCGCGTGCCGGCGAGGTCCTGATCGAGATTAAGGCCACCGGTATCTGTCACACCGACGAATTCACTTTATCGGGCGCCGATCCGGAAGGGCTGTTCCCGAGCATTCTCGGCCACGAGGGTGCGGGTGTCGTGGTCGATATCGGTCCCGGCGTGACTTCGGTCAAAAAAGGCGATCACGTCATTCCGCTTTACACGCCCGAATGCCGAGACTGTCCGTCCTGTCTGTCGCGCAAGACCAATCTGTGCACCGCCATTCGTGCGACACAGGGCCAGGGCGTCATGCCTGACGGGACCTCTCGCTTCTCGATCGGCAGTAACAAAGTCCATCACTATATGGGCTGCTCCACATTCGCCAATTTTACGGTCTTGCCGGAAATCGCGCTGGCAAAAATCCGCGAGGACGCGCCCTTCGACAAGGTTTGCTACATCGGCTGCGGGGTGACGACCGGCATTGGGGCGGTGATCAATACCGCCAAGGTCGAATCCGGCGCCAAATGCATCGTTTTCGGTCTTGGCGGGATTGGATTGAACGTCATTCAGGGTCTCCGCCTGGTCGGCGCGGACATGATTATCGGCGTCGATATGAACCCGGAAAAGAAAGCTTGGGGAGAGCGCTTCGGCATGACGCATTTCGTCAATCCGGCCGAACTCGGCACCGATCTCGTGGCTCATCTCGTCAATATGACCAAAAGCGGTGCCGATCAGATCGGCGGCGCCGACTACACTTTTGAATGCGTCGGCAATGTCAATCTCATGCGCGCTGCGCTCGAAAGCTGCCATCGCGGCTGGGGGCAGAGCATCATTATCGGTGTTGCCGGAGCCGGCCAGGAAATTTCAACGCGTCCGTTCCAGTTGGTGACCGGCCGCGTATGGCGCGGCACCGCCTTTGGCGGCGCTCGCGGCCGTACCGACGTGCCTAGGATTGTCGATTGGTACATGGACGGGCGGATCGAGATCGATCCGATGATTACGCATACGATGCCGCTGAGCGACATTAACAAGGCTTTCGCGCTGATGCGCGAAGGCAAATCGATCCGCAGCGTGGTCGTTTATTGAGCCTGAGCCGAAAAGCCGCAAGCGATATTTCCGACTTAAATTACGAATTCTGCCGGCGCGGCGAAACCAAACGCCTTCCTACTCGTTTTGACCGTGGGGCTGTCCAGAAAGGAGAGAGCCCCATGTGCGATTACAGTTTAACCAATGTCCGATCACGGCCGGCCCGGATCGGTGACAAGCTGACGGTGCGCGATTTCGGCACTGGAACTCGCGGGTTTTGCGCCCCGGAGGATCCTAACACTGCTGTGTGCCTGCTTCCCGGAACGGAATTGTCGTTCATCGGCGAGGTGATGTGTCTCGCGACTGGTCTATTTCCGTGGCGCGAGCGCGCGCTGGATTACAACACGGCCATTTTTCGGCAAATCAATAAAGAAAAGGTGGCTGCCCACCACGACGCGTTGGAATTTCCCGATGGCCGGCAGGTGCTGCTGACGCTTTTGTGCGAAGGCCAGCAGGCTACTGTGCTGCAAATGCCGGCGCAGCCGAAGACCACCGAAGAAGCCGCAAAGCTGCGACGGGTCGATTACGTCGGCTGATCGCCGCGAGTAAGTCTCAGGGAAGGCGCGTCCGCATTAGCGGAGCGGCCTTCCTTGATGTCATTTTTTTGAGGAACTGCACTTTGCGCCCGGCGATTGGGATGGAAGAAACCTTCGCGAAAGGCGACCGGTCCCTACTCAATCGAACCGATGACCACGAAAACTCATAGAAAATCGCGCCTACACGGCGCCGTCGCGCGCTATCGCGACGCCAGAAGATCGCTCCACACTCCGGCCTCGCCACAGAGCCGCTACGGGCTCGACTGGATGAATTTCTTCGTCGCCGATGTGCAGACCGGCTTCGGCACATTTGTGGCTTTCTATCTGGCGCTTCGCGGCTGGTCGGTAAGCGATGTCGGCTTCATGCTGACGATTGGCAGCCTCGCTTCGGTGCTCAGTCAAATACCGGGCGGCGCGCTCGCGGACGCGATGCGGTGGAAACGCGGCTTGATTGCGGCTGGCATCGCAATGATCGGCGTTGCGGCGCTGATACTGGCCTTTACGGCGTCCTACATCCCGGTCCTAATCGCGTCCTTGGTCCAGGGCGTCAGCGGCGGCGTTATTACGCCAGCCATCGGCGCGATCAGCTTGGGGTTGGTCGGTCGCCGCGGGATGTCGCTGCGGACCGGTCGAAATTATCGTTACGCGGCGGCCGGCCATGCCGCAACCGCGGCACTCATGGGCTTCGTCGGCGCATATTTCGAACTCGGCATGATCTTCGTCGCCGCAGCCGCGCTGTGCATTCCGGCGCTGATCGCGCTGGCGTTCATCCGGCCCGAGGAGATCGACTACGCCCGCGCGCGCAATGCCCGGACCCGCGATCAAGCGCTGGAAATCGGACGCATTCTCGATCTGGGCAAGAACCATGGCCTTGTTCTCTTTACCGCGGCCATAGTGCTGTTTCAGCTCGCCGACGCCTCGATGCTGCCGCTGATCGGGGAGGACTTGGCAAAAACGCCAGCGACCGGATCGTCGATTTGGATGTCCGGACTTATCATCATTCCGCAAATCGTCGTCGCCATTCTGGCGCCCTGGGTCGGCTATCACTCCGAGAAACGCGGACGTAGACCGCTGTTATTGATTGGCTTCGCGGTCGAACCGTTGCGGGCGGCATTGCTTGCTTTCAGTCACGACTACGTCTTCCTCGTCATCGGCCAGCTATTGTCAGGCATTACCGGGGCCGTCATTGGCGTGTTGACCGTCCTTGTCGTCACCGATCTGACCGCCGGCACCGGACGATTCAACTTGGCGCAGGGCACCGTTGGCGCGATTAGCGGCATCGCCGCCTCGATAAGCTCGCTGGCCACCGGTTTCCTGTTTCAAGGAATTGGTACGACGGTTGGATTCCTCATCATCGCGAGCGTCGCCGCCGCCGCAACGGTTCTGATTGCAATGTTTGTTTCCGAGACCAAACCCGCCGACTATGGCGACTGAGCGC
>CATPBC010000071.1 GCA_955652195.1 uncultured Xanthobacteraceae bacterium
CGATGCAGGTTCTTGCGATGCAGGTTCTTGCGCGGCCTCTGCCGGTTCTGCGGCCGATTGCAGATTGGATTCGCTGCTGCCAAACCCCGCCGGCGTTTCTTGCGCGCCCGCCGAAAGGTCAGGCGCCAAAGGCGCATTTGCCAGGTCGGGCGGCGCATTTGCGGAATGCGCCGGCACGGCCGCCTCATGAGACAAGCCCAAGGCCGCATCCAACTCAGCCTCCGGTGGCGCCTCCGAGGGGACCGTATCGCTCGGTGGCTGTACGGCAGCGGGCAGCGGTTCCGACGGCTTCGGCCGCCGCTCCATGCGGTAGCCGAGCGAGCGCAAGATCGAGGCAAAGTCCTCGCCGGATGCGCCGATCAGGGAGGTCATGGTATTGACGACTGTGAAGCCGCCGCCCACGACCGCGCCCAGCGGCCGTGCTCCTGCCGCGCCCTCGCGCCAAGCGAGCGCCGGACGAATGAGATCGGCAAGCCGTTCCAGAATGTCGACCCGCACCGCCCGCGCGCCGCACACGCGATAACCAGCCGTCCGATAGAACGCCGGATCGATCGTCGCATCGGCCGGGATCGAGGTACGACCGCTGCCGGCGAGATGCAGCAGCTGATCGAGCACTTTGCTATCCGCCCCATCATGCCTGAGCGCCCACAATTGCATCGCCAGCGCGCGCGGCGCCGGCTTCAGGAGCGCCGGCAGATAGATGTGATAGGCGCCAAAGCGTACGCCATATTTCCGCAAGCTGGCGCGGGCCGGTTGTTCGAGGCCTTTGACATCATCTGCCACGCGCGCACGATCAAGCACCCCGAGCGCTTCGATCAACTGAAAGGCAACGCCGCGCGCAATGCCGGTGACGTCACTTGCCGCTGCCAGCTCCGATAGCGGCCCCAGCAGTTTTTCGATATGCGATTTGAGCCACGCATTGAGCCGCGCCTCGACGCCCTCGCGTGGTGCGCCGGTAAGGTATTCGTCGGCGATAATGCGAACGCGCGGCCGCAACAGTTCTTCACCGGCGTAAAGTTTACCGACCGCGGCGCCGACCCAGCGCAGCGTACCGTCGGCCGCAAGCACGAACTGTCCGTCCGGCGCCTCGGCCAAGCGCGCGGCCCGTGCGGCAATCTCGCCGGCCAGCGCTTTTTGGGCGGCGTTTTGCAACGCCTTAGCTTCCGAACCGCCCGACGACGCATCGGCAACAAAGACAAAACCTTCGAGCCGGCCAATGAGATGGCCTTCGACGACGACATCGCCGGTTTGGTTGAAATTGGGCTCGAGCGCGGAGTTTTCGCGCAACCGCCGCATCAAAACGCTAGTGCGGCGATCGACGAAGCGCTCCGTTAAGCGCTCATGCAAGGCGTCGGACAGCCGGTCTTCGACCGCGCGCGTCATCCCCTGCCAGTGCTCGGGGTCGCCCAGCCAATCCGGACGGTTCGCTGCAAAGGTCCAGGTGCGGATATGGGCAATGCGGGTCGAGAGCGTATCGATATCGCCGTCGGTGCGATCCGCCAGCGCGACTTGATGCGCGAACCAGTCGGTTTTGATGGCGCCGTCACGCTGCAGAAAACCGTAAAGGGTCACGACCAGTTCGGCATGGTTGGCTGGCGCGATCTTGCGGTAATCGGGCAACTGACACACGTCCCACAATCGCTCGACATCGGCGCTTGTGCGCGTGTAGGCGCGCACGTCGTCGTCGCGCGCGGCATGATCGAGCACCAGAATATCTTCGGCGACTGGCGCACGCGCCAGCGCGCTTTCGCTCGGCGGCGCGGCAAGTGTCGCTTGCAGAGCGCCGATCGAGGAAAAATCGAGCGCGGAATTGCGCCATTGCACAAGCTTCACCGGCTCGAAACTGTGCGATTCGAGTGCCTGGACCAGTTCGGTCTCGAACGGCGGACAGCGTCCGCTGGTGCCAAAAGTGCCGTCGCGCATGGCGCGTCCGGCGCGCCCTGCGATCTGGGCAAATTCGGACGGACTAAGCTTGCGGAACTGGTAGCCGTCGAACTTACGATCGGAAGCGAAGGCGACGTGATCAACGTCGAGATTTAATCCCATGCCGATTGCATCGGTCGCCACCAGATAGTCGACCTGGCCCGACTGATAGAGTTCGACCTGGGCGTTACGCGTTCGCGGCGACAAGGCGCCGAGCACGACGGCTGCGCCGCCGCGCTGACGGCGGATCAATTCTGCAATTGCGTAGACCTCCTCGGCGGAGAAAGCGACAATGGCCGAACGGTGAGGTAATCGCGTGAGCTTTTTTTCGCCGGAAAAACTGAGCCGCGATAAGCGCGGCCGGCTGACGATACTGGCACCCGGCAATAACCGCTCCACGATCGGCCGCATGGTGGCGGCGCCTAGCACGAGAGTTTCCTCGCGACCGCGCCGGTGCAGCATGCGATCGGTGAAGACATGGCCGCGCTCGAAATCGGCGGCGAGTTGGATTTCGTCGATCGCCAGGAAGGCGACGTCGAGATCGCGCGGCATCGCTTCCACGGTCGCGACCCAGAATCGTGGATTTGCCGGTTTGATTTTCTCCTCGCCGGTGACCAGCGCCACCGCCTCGGCGCCGACACGCTCGACGGCGCGGTTATAAACCTCGCGCGCCAGGAGCCGCAGCGGCAGCCCGATAATACCCGACGAATGCGCAAGCATCCGCTCGATCGCCAGATGTGTCTTGCCGGTATTGGTCGGACCCAACACGGCGGTGACGCCGGCGCCGCGAGCGCGAAGCTCGCGGTCGGCGCTAGGCGAGAACGAAATCGACATTGAAGACCCGGCTGGCGCGGTGGCGACCGCGATAAAGACAGTGCTTCTCTATCACAACGTTACGCTGGGAAAGCCCTGTGCTTGCTGGGAAAGCCCTGTGCTTAACGTGTGGAACGAGTCTGGAACAAATCGCGGCCGAATCGGCGACTCGGCGTCTGTTCGAGTTCGTTCACTGCGATATATGGCGCCATCGGCAAGCTCCCATACCAGATGGGGTGGAAACCGGCACCGTGGCGGCTTGTCTCGGCGGCACAAACCGCAATGTGACGGGCAAACATGATTCCACGATGAGTCAAGAGCCGATACGTTGTGGATAACGGGGAAGATCTACCCTCGGTCGCGCGGTGGGCCGCCGAAACACGCACGCGTTTACTGCGTTTTGGCCATTGGATGCGACGGCAGCAATGGTTGGGCAACCGAGATGAATTCGGTCGCTCGCAATAATCCGATTCCGAGCGGCGTCGGCATGGCGAAACGGAACGGCACCAGCACGCGCGTGCCGGCGATCGGCGCCAGCCAGACTTCGGCGTCGCGCAGTGCAACGAGATATCTGATCGCCGGCCGGTCCGGAACATAACCGGCAATCGGCGTGAAATAGACAGTGCAGACCACCGCCGGCCCTTCGTAGCCGCGCTCAGCCTTGACGGTTTCCATGCGCCTGAACTCGCTGTGCAGATCGTAACGCACGCGCCCGTCGAACACCGCCACTTTACGGTTGCACGCTTCCGGCGATACCGGGTCGCCGCTGCCGCCAACGCGGTTGAGCATGGAGGTCATTGGATCGAGCACGCCACGGCGATCGGCGTCGGTGATCGGGATACGATCGGGGATGGGTGGCAGCGGCGGTTCGACGGCGTAGTCGGTGACGTTCCCGGCCGCAAGCGTCATCCGCACGTCATCGATCTTGCGGTCATAGCTGAGAGTGGCGCCATAGTTCGTAGGCACCGGTTGGCCAGCGCTGAAAGTGCCGCGCGCCGCGCCAGTGCCGCGCCCCCCGGTAAAGAATCTTATGATGCCAGTCGTCGTGCCGCTCGCGGCGGCCGAATAGGACTCATCCGATATTTCGATGATCCAATTGCCGCGGCCGATCGGGATCCCGGCGACGCTGACGACGTATTCGGCCTCCAGCCGGGCTTGGTTCCCACTTTGACGGCCAGCGTCGCCGGCTATGGCACCATGCGAGAAGGTCAAAACAAACACGAAAAACGCCGCCGCGAGTGCGGCGACGCCAAACCGGCGGACATGCAGTTGCGGCAGCGCAATCGGGGGCAAGGGGTCCTCAATCCCGGACACAGAACCGCTCATTGTCTCATTGGAGAATACGACGTTTGTGTGGTTTCGGCCGAGCGGTTTAAGCCGAGCCATGGCCGTTTCCGAGGCCGTGAGGATGCTGCCAACCCTGCGCCCCGCGAGGCGCGCGCCTTGACCCCCAACAGCGTCGCCACTATAGGTCCGCGCCATCCCCAGATCGTGTGATAGACGGCGCTCGTCACGCGGCAATGAAGCGATTTTGGGCTTAAAGGATTTTAACGATGGCATGGCGATGCGAGCTGACCGGAAAGACGCGCCAGATCGGGCACCGGGTCAGCCATTCCAACCGCAAAACCAAGCGGCGATTTTTGCCCAATCTGCTCAATGTCACCATGATCTCCGACGCGCTCGGGCGTTCGGTCAGATTGCGCGTGTCGGCAAACGCACTCAAATCGGTCGACCATCGCGGCGGCCTTGATGCTTTCCTGCTCGCCGCGAAAGATGCCGAGTTGTCACCGCGCGTGCTCGAGCTTAAGCGTCAAGTCGTCAAGAAGCGTCAGGCGACAGCTTAGCTATCTTTTTCCGGCGCCCAGTAATAGGACCGCCCCCGCCAGCCTGAGCTGCATTGCGCGTCACGCATGCAGCCGCCGCGGCCGCTCCCGCCGAGGCCGGTCCTCAACCGCATGCTCCTCGAATAATTCGGCGAGTTTTTCCGTCATCACCCCGCCGAGCTCCTCGGCATCCACGATCGTGACCGCGCGGCGGTAATAGCGCGTCACGTCATGGCCGATGCCGATCGCGATCAATTCGACCGGCGAGCGGGTTTCGATATCTTCAATCACCCAGCGCAGGTGGCGCTCAAGATAGTTGCCGGGATTGACCGATAGCGTCGAATCGTCAACCGGCGCGCCATCGGAAATCATCATCAGGATTTTTCGCGTCTCCGCCCGTGCCAGCAGCCGCTTATGCGCCCAGTCGAGCGCCTCACCGTCGATGTTCTCCTTGAGCAGGCCCTCGCGCATCATGAGCCCGAGATTCTTGCGCGCCCGCCGCCACGGCGCATCGGCCGCCTTGTAAATGATATGCCGCAAATCGTTCAGCCGCCCGGGATTGGCCGGCTTACCGGCGGCGAGCCAGGATTCGCGCGATTGCCCGCCTTTCCATGCCCGCGTCGTGAAGCCGAGGATCTCAACCTTGACACCGCAGCGCTCTAGCGTCCGTGCCAGGATGTCGGCGCACGTCGCGGCAACTGTGATCGGGCGGCCACGCATCGATCCTGAATTGTCGAGCAGCAGCGTAACCACGGTATCCCTGAAATCGGTGTCCTTCTCGCGTTTGAACGACAGCGGATGCAGCGGATCGACAATGACCCGCGACAGCCGCGCAGGATCGAGCAAGCCTTCCTCTAGGTCGAATTCCCAGGCGCGGTTTTGCTGCGCCAGCAACAATCGCTGCAGCCGGTTGGCAAGCCGGGCGACCACGCCCTGCAGATGCGAAAGCTGCTTATCGAGATAGCCGCGCAAACGATCGAGCTCCTCCGGCTCGCATAATTCCTCGGCGCCGACGATCTCGTCGAAACGCGCCGTAAAGGGTCGGTAATCGGGGCCACGGGGTTCGTTGCGCGGTTGTCGCGGACGCCATGGCTCGGCCGCGGTTTCCGAATCGGCCATCTCGGCGTCGTCGGCCATTTCGGTCGCCGGCGCATCCACCGCTTCCGAGGCGCTGTCGGGCAATTCGTCGGCCGAAGCCTCGGCCTCGGCGGTCATCTGTTCGCTTTCGGCAGAATCGGAAGCCTCGCCGTCCTGGCCGGCCTCGTCCTTCTGGTTGCGGTCTTCGCCCTCTTCGCCTTCGTCCTCGTCGGATTCGCTCGACCGGTCCTCGCCCATATCGAGGCAGTCGAGCAGATCGTGCACGACGTCGCCGAAGCGGCGCTGATCGTTGAGCACGCGCTCGAGCCGATCGAGATCGCGTCCGGCGCGTTCCTCGATCAAGGGCCGCCACAGGTCGACAAGTTTGCGCGCCATCGGCGGCGGTGTCTGACCGGTAAGCCGCTCGCGCACCACCATCGCAAGCGCGTCCTCAAGAGGGGCATCGGCGCGATCAGTGATTTCATCGAATTTGCCACGATGAAAACGGTCGTCGAGCATGGCGGCGAGATTTTTGGCGACACCGCCCATGCGGCGGGCTCCGATTGCCTCAACGCGAGCCTGTTCGATCGCTTCGAACACAGCGCGCGCCTGTTGGCCGCCTGGCGCCAGCTTTCGATGCACCGCCGGGTCATGGCAGGCGAGCCGCAAGGCGATGGCGTCGGCATGACCGCGAACGATTGCGGCCTCGCGCTCATTAAGCCGCCGCGGCGGCTCCGGCAGGCGGGCTTTGCCGCCGGCAAGACCGGGCCGTTCCGAGGCAAAGCTTACTTCAAGATCGTTTTTGGCCGCGATGGCGCGCAGACAAATGCCCACGGCGCGCTTGAAAGGCTCTGTTGGAGCCTCCTTCGCCGCACCTTTTGGTTTGATGTTGGACGACATGGCCCAGCTCGCTCTCCCGCTACCGGGAGAGGCTATTTAAGACAGCGCGACATTGACGGAGCTCTCCGGCAATTCCTGCCCGAAGCAGCGCTGATAGAATTCGGCAACCAGCGGGCGCTCGAGTTCGTCGCACTTGTTGACGAAGGTGAGCCGGAAAGCAAAACCGATATCGTTGAAGATTTCCGCGTTCTCGGCCCAGATGATCACCGTGCGCGGGCTCATCACCGTCGAAATATCGCCGTTCATGAAAGCGTTGCGGGTCAGGTCGGCGACGCGCACCATCTTCGAGACGATGTCGCGACCTTCCGCCGTGCGGTAGTGCTTGGCTTTGGCGAGCACGATTTCGACTTCGTTGTCGTGCGGCAGATAATTGAGCGTGGTGACGATCGACCAGCGATCCATCTGGCCTTGGTTGATCTGCTGCGTGCCATGATACAGGCCGGACGTGTCGCCGAGCCCGACCGTGTTGGCGGTCGCGAACAGCCGAAACGCAGGGTGCGGCTTGATCACTTTGTTTTGGTCAAGCAGCGTCAACCGGCCTGACGATTCCAGCACGCGCTGAATGACGAACATGACATCGGGACGACCGGCGTCGTACTCGTCGAAACACAACGCGACGTTATTCTGCAGCGCCCACGGCAGAATACCGTCGCGGAATTCAGTGACCTGCATGCCCTCGCGAATGACGATCGCATCCTTGCCGATCAAATCGACGCGGCTGATGTGACTGTCGAGATTGACGCGCACACACGGCCAATTCAGCCGTGAGGCGACCTGCTCGATGTGGGTCGATTTCCCGGTGCCGTGATAGCCGGTGACGATGACGCGGCGATTGCGGGCAAAACCGGCCAGGATGGCGAGCGTGGTCGGCCGGTCGAACCGGTAATCCGCATCGAGTTCCGGCACGTGCTCGTCCGGCTCGGAATAGGCCGGAACTTCCAAATCACTGTCGATTCCGAATACTTGTCGGACCGAAACTTTCATGTCCGGCAGAGCGGATTCTGTCGTTGTATCAGTCGCGAGAGTCATTGCTCCTCCGTGAGCTCGGTTCGCCCGACGGCAAAAACCGAGGCGCGAATCGACTATCGGCGGTCGGCTGCGCGGCTACATCTAGCAGAAAGTTCCAACGCGGCGGAAGCCACCCCGAGATCAGCAGAAACCGGCCGATTTCAGGTAATTATAGGCTTGAATAATCTCCCGCAGCCGCGCTTCCGAACCGCGATCACCCCCGTTGGCGTCCGGGTGATGCCGCTTTACCAAAGCCTTGAACTTAGACTTGATATCGGCTCGGTTGGCGTCCGCTTCAAGCCCGAGAACATCGAGCGCGCGGCGCTGCGCATTGAAAATCTTGCGGCCCTCCGGCGTCGCATGCGCATGACCGGCGCGCCGAGCCCCCCATTCGCCAAACAAGGAGAACGGATCGTCGGCCGGCCAGTCCTGGTCACGAAAGCCCTTTGCCGCCTTGCGGGCTCGTTTGCCGCCGATCGAACCCATCTTCCAGGTCGGGCGGTGCCCGGTCAGGGCCTCCTTCTGATATTTCGCGATCGCGTCTTCGCTCATCCCGGCGAAGAAATTGTATGAATTATTATATTCACGCACATGTTCGAGACAGAACTGCCAATACTCGGCGGCGCGCAGCCGGCCTTTCGGCGCCCGATGGGTCGCCGCTGCATTGCAGCGGGGCCACTGACAGCCGGGAAGCTCGGCGCTGAGCCGGCGGTTCTGGTCGGGCTTGACCCGAATCCGATCGAACAGCGGTGAATTGGATCGCATCATGACGATTATGCGGGCGCTTTGGCTACGTGTTCAAGACTTGACAGGGGGCAAATCAGCGCGTCGTAGCGGTACTCCTAACGTTTTATTGTTGCCCGCTTGGCATGGTTAGCGTCGCCGGGACCGGACTTTAGCAAAATGGGAATGCAAGACATCATCACGACAAAGCTGGTTGCGGCTTTCGCGCCCGAGAGCCTGCACGTCGAAGACGAATCCCATTTGCATGCGGGGCATGCCGGGCATCGGCCTGGAGGCGAAACGCACTTTCGCCTTTATATCGTGTCGAATGCGTTCCGCGGAAAGAGCCGGCTCGAACGCCACCGCATGATCAACGCGGCCCTGGCAAAAGAACTGAAAAGCCGCGTCCATGCGCTCGCCATTCATGCGGCGGCGCCCGGCGAAACCAACTGACCTATTGCTCCTCTATTACTCGGCCGGGGCGACCGCAGAGGACGACAGTTCAAGCTCCTTGAGGAGGCCGATCAGATCCAAGGCTGCGGTGAACATCGCGAGTTCGCCGCCGGCGCTACGCGGCCATTGTTCACGCGGGCGATCCCAATAAAGCTCGACGCCATTGTCGTCCGGATCGCGCAAGTAAAGCGCTTCGCTGACACCGTGATCGGAGGCGCCTTCGAGCGGAATGTTCGCGGCGATCAGGCGCTGCAAGGCATCGGCGAGCGCGGCGCGTGTCGGATAGAGCACAGCGAGATGATAAAGGCCGGTGGTGCCCGCCGATGGCGGCTTGCCGCCGCGGCTCTCCCAGGTATTGAGCCCGATGTGATGATGGTAACCGCCCGCCGAAATGAATGCCGCCTGCGGTCCTCTGCGCTGCATGAGTTCAAAGCCAAGCACACCGCAATAGAAATCTAGCGCGCGATCGAGATCGGCGACCTTAAGATGGACATGGCCGATGCGAACGCCGTCATTGATCGGAGCTTGCGTCATTTAGCTGGCCTTTGCCGTGGATTTGCGAGCGAGCGGCGCAACCCGCAAGGCGGTGATGCGGTTGCGCGTTTTGCGCAGCACCTGAAAGCGGAAACCGCGAAACGTGAAGCTCTGTCCGGGTTCTGGGATCGAACGGGTCTCATGAATGACAAAGCCGGCAACCGTGGTCGCTTCGTCGTCGGGAATGTTCCAATCCATCGCTCGATTGAGATCGCGAATGGGAACGCCGCCATCGACATTGACTGATCCGTCCGGAAGCGGACGCACGCCAGGAACGGCAATGTCATGCTCATCGGAAATATCGCCGACGATCTCCTCGACAATGTCTTCGAGGGTGACCAGGCCTTCGAGTTCGCCGTATTCATCGACGACAAGCGCAAACGGCGTCTTGCGGTGGCGGAACGCTTTGAGCTGTTCGGCGACGGGCGTGGTGTCGGGCACGAACCATGGCGGCTTCGCCAAAGTTGGAATGTCGATCTTTTCGGCATCGCCGCTGGCCGCGTGTAGCGCGCGCCACAGTTCCTTGGCGTTGAGCACACCGATGACGTTATCGGGCGAATTGTGCCATAGCGGGATTCGCGTCACCCCCGCCGCGAGAACGTCGTCGATCAATTGGCGTGGCGGCTCGTCGGCGTCGAGCATCACCATCTTGGTGCGATGGATCATCACGTCCGATACAGTAAGCTCGCGCAGATCGAGCAAGCCGCCCATCATGTCGCGGTCGAGTTTCTCCACAACGCCGGCGCGGTGCATCAGATCGACCGCGCCACGCAGCTCCTCGCCCGGTGACAGGATCGACTGGATTTTGCCGACCGGCATGCCCAGCCCGTGTAAAATCCACCGCACCAACGATTCGACGACACGCAAAACGGGTGAAAGAAAGCGTACCGTCCGCTCCACCGGTTGCGCGACCGCTAGCGCCATGCGATCCGGGGCGTTGAACGCCGCCGTCTTCGGCAAGACCTCGGCGAGAACAAAAATAACGAGCGTCATCGCGAAGGTCGCATAGATGATCCCGGCCTCGCCGAAATAGGCCAGCAGTATCCCGGTCGTCAAAGTCGAAGCGGCGATATTGGTGAAATTATTGGCAAACAGGATCGCGCCGAGCAGCCGCTCGCGAGTCGCCATGAGCCGGTTGACGATGCCGGCATCGCGATTGCCATGTTTTTCCAGGCGCAGCATCGCCGCGCGCGACGAGGCGGCAAGCGCGGTTTCGCTGGCGGAAAAGAACGCCGAGATCAAAAGACAGAGAACGACCGCAAACACGGTCAGCCAATCGACAATGCTCATCGCTCGGCAAGCTTCTCGCTCAAAAAATCCCGTACTTGGTGCGCGTCGACCCCGGTCTCGATGACGACGGAGCCAATTGCCCGCGCCAGGATGAATGTAAGCATTCCGCGCTTTACTTTCTTGTCCTGGCCGATCAATTCCATCATCCGGTCAATACCGGGCAGCGAGCCGGAAATATCGGATGGGCTGGTCGGCAAACCGACCTCGGCGAAATGGCGCCTTACCCGCTCAGCCTCCGATAATGGCAACAAGCCCTCACGCGCGGAGAATTCGAGAGCGAGCACCATGCCGATTGCGATCGCCTCGCCGTGAAGCAGGCGATCGGAAAATCCGCAGCCGGCTTCCAGGGCGTGGCCGAAGGTGTGGCCGAAGTTGAGAAAGGCGCGCTCGCCGGTCTCACGCTCGTCGCGGGCGACAATTGCAGCCTTGGCGCGGCAAGCCACCGCCACCGCCTGTTCGCGCGCGGGGTTTCCGGACGAACTTTCGGCAAAGATTTCGCGCCAGTGCGCTTCCAGCCACGCGAAGAATGCCGTGTCGCCGAGCAAGCCGTATTTCACGAGTTCGGCATAACCGGCGCGGAATTCGCGTTTCGGCAGCGTGTCGAGCAGAGCCGTGTCGGCGACGACTAGGATGGGCTGGTGAAATGCGCCAATCAGATTCTTGCCGTGTCCGGAATCGATGGCGGTCTTGCCGCCCACCGAAGAATCCACCTGAGCCAGCAGTGTCGTCGGGACTTGCACATAATCGAGCCCGCGCCGGACCACGGCAGCGGCGAATCCGGCAAGGTCGCCAATCACCCCGCCGCCGAGGGCGATGACCAGATCGTCGCGCTCTATCTGCGCATTGAGAATGGCCTCGCAGACCTGCTCGAAGACGCGATAGCTTTTCGACGCTTCACCAGGCGGAACGACCATTTGCCCTGTCGGCACGCCGGCGCGCTTGAGTGCCGCCTCGGCAGCCGGCATGGCATGATGCGCGACGTTTTGATCGGTGACGATGAAAGCTTTAGCGCCAGGCCGGAGCGCCGCAATCCGCGTCCCAAGCGTGCTGATTACGCCGCGTCCGATCGCAATGTCGTAGCTGCGCGGCCCAAGCACGACCGGAACGACGACGCAGTCGCTGCGCATCGGGGCCGTCATTATTGACCTCTTGGCGGCGAACCGCTGAGAAACGCGGTCAACGCTTCGATGATTTCGGTCACGATGGCATCATGGGGCACGTCACGCGACTGCACGGTAATATCGGCTTGCGCATAGATCGGCTGGCGCGTTGTCAAAAGGTCGCGCAAGGTGGCGGCGGGATCGTCGGTTTGCAGCATCGGCCGTTCCGCCTTGCGTTTGCTGATCCGCCGCAGCAAGAGATCAAGCTCCGCCGACAGCCAGATCGAAACGCCTCTTTCCTTGATCAGAGCGCGTGTCGCCTCATTCATCACCGCTCCGCCGCCGGTGGCCAAAACCTGTGGGCCGCCGTTGAGCAGGCGCGCGATCACGCGCGCTTCGCCGCTGCGGAATGCAGCCTCGCCGTGGCGGGCGAAGATGTCGGCAATGCTCATGCCCGCCGCTCGTTCGATCTCGGTATCGGCATCGACAAACGGGACGCCAAGCCGGGAGCCGAGCCGGCGGCCGATCGACGATTTGCCAACGCCCATCATCCCGATGAGCACGATTGACCGATCGCCCAACCGTGCCAGGATGGCCGGCGACGAACCGTTTTCATGATCTTTTTGTGTAGCAGTATCAACCATTTAGATCTGTTCGCCTATTGCCAGCCGCAGCCGATACGCCACGGCAACAAAAGCACCGCGAGCAGTTGCAATGCGGCCGAAACGGTGATCGTAGCCGGTCCCGACGCCATGACCAACGGCGATACTCCCGCGCTCCCGATGGGTGAGGCTCGCGTTTGTAATTCACCAGTAGCCCTATCCGCGGAACCCAAACCCAAAAACCGCACGAGCATTAATATATTTGCTAATTTCGCTTTTGATTTGATTCCGAAGTTCGTACGAGCGTGCCGAAAATGCTTACGAACTTCGGAATCGGGACACTAGTGCCGCGAACCCGAAGTTCGCACAAGTTTGCGGAGCGCTCGGATGCGGAGCGCTCGGATGCGAACTTCGGGTTCAGAAGCGGCACTACAAGCATAGAGTTGCCAGTGTCCTTATCGATTCCGAAGTTCGTACGAGCGTGCCGAAAATGCTTACGAACTTCGGAATCGGGACACTAGAGAATGCCTAGCTTACTGCGGCTATTAACTGTAATTGCGGTTTTGTGCGCCATCGTCTATGGCGGCCTGTACGCGCTTGCGCATTTCGTGGAGCCGAAGTCGCGCGAAATCTCGGTTTCGGTTCCTCCCGATAAATTCTTCAAGGAGCACTGAGAGCGTTCATGGCTCGCGCACCTGCGGCTGCAGCGCGACATTCCGACGAGCGGCTCATCCGCCTTTACCTTGACATGCTGGCGGCGGAGCGCGGCGCCGGACCCAACACGCTCGCCGCCTATGAATGCGATCTTCAAGACCTTGCCACGCACCTCAAACGCGCGCGGCGCTCTATCGCTGCGGCGCGGACAGCCGATTTGCGGGCATATCTCGAAGAGCTTTCGCGGCGCGGCTTGCAGGCCGCTACCGCGGCGCGGCGGCTTTCGGCAATCCGCCAGCTTTATCGTTTTCTCTACGCGGAAGATCACCGCAAGGATGATCCGGCGGCCGTGCTCGAGGGGCCCAAGCGCCAACGCGCCTTGCCGAAGTTTCTCACGATCGCTGAAGTCGATCGCCTGCTACGCGCGGCGAGTCAATGCGACCCGGCGGCGCCGCTGGGGGTGCGCTTGCGCGCGGCGCGGCTCGCCTGCCTCCTCGAGATCCTGTATGCGACGGGACTGCGGGTCTCCGAGCTCGTTGCGCTGCCGATTGCCGCCGCGCGCCGGGAGGCGCAGTTCATTGTGGTGCGCGGCAAGGGAAACAAGGAACGTCTGGTGCCGCTGAACGATGCCGCCCGACGCGCAACGCAGGATTATCTCGCGCTTCTTGCGCTGTCAGGCCGAGATGCGCAATCGAAGTGGCTGTTCCCTTCGTTCGGTGAAACCGGGCATTTGACACGCCAGCATTTGGCGCGCGAATTGAAGAGCCTCGCGCGGGCGGCAGGATTGCGTGCCGAACAGATCAGTCCCCATGTACTGCGCCACGCTTTCGCCAGTCACCTCCTGCATAATGGCGCCGATCTACGCGTGGTGCAGACGCTGCTTGGGCATGCCGACATTTCAACCACGCAGATTTACACGCATGTCCTGGAGGAACGCCTGAAGGGGATGGTGCGCGACTTGCACCCGCTAGCGCATGAATAATATGTCTGCCCCTCAGCAAGCCCCTTTGTGCAAGTAACTAACCGCATGCGCAGCTATCTCGATTTCGAAAAGCCGGTGGCCGAACTGGAGGCCAAGGTGGAAGAATTGCGCGCGCTGCAGAGCGACGGCGATTCCACTGCAATCGGCGAAGAAATAAACCGCATCGAAAGCAAGGCCGCGGTTGCTCTGAAAGAACTCTACGGCGGGCTGACGCCGTGGCAGAAGACGCAGGTCGCACGCCATCCGCAACGGCCGCATTGCCTCGATTACGTGGCGGGACTGATCAGCGAATTCGTCCCACTGGCCGGCGATCGCAAGCATGGCGACGATGCAGCCATCGTCGGTGGCTTCGGCCGCTTCCGCGGTGAAAGCATCTGCGTGATCGGTCACGAGAAGGGTTCCGACACCGACAGCCGGCTTAAACACAATTTCGGAATGGCCCGGCCGGAAGGCTATCGCAAAGCGGCACGCCTGATGACGATGGCGGACCATTTCGAGATTCCGGTGTTGACCCTGGTCGATACTGCGGGCGCTTATCCGGGCATCGGAGCCGAGGAACGCGGCCAAGCCGAAGCGATCGCCCGTTCGACCGAAGCCTGTCTTGAGATCGGCGTGCCAAACGTCGCCGTGATCATCGGCGAGGGCGGCTCCGGTGGCGCGATCGCGATCGCTACCGCTAATCGCGTGCTGATGCTGGAACACGCCATCTACAGTGTGATTTCTCCGGAGGGCGCCGCCTCGATTCTGTGGCGCGACACCGCAAGAGCGGAAGATGCGGCATCCAGTATGAAAATTACCGCGCAGGATCTGATCCGCTTCGGCGTGATCGACATGATTGTGCCGGAGCCGACCGGAGGCGCCCATCGCGACGGCGCGGCCGCAATCAGCACGACAGGAGAGGCGATTGCCGAGGCGCTTGGCGAATTGCGCGGGCTCGATCGGTCCACAATCGTGCGGCTGCGGCGGGAAAAATTCGTCGCGCTAGGGCGCACGCTCGGATGACGGCTGAAGGTGCAAACGCAACGCCTGCCCGCCGATTGCCACAATGTCGCCGCGATTCCTCCACGCGCTGCGGCGCGGTTGCTAAAGCGTTGGATTTCCCCGCCAAATTCGACGATAATTTACCAATCATTTAAGCAGGGGGTGTTCAAGCGTAGGGCCGGCGCCGGTTGCCTTGCGAAAGCCGCCTCTTGCGGATAACGATTAAGCAGCTGATGGCACGGGGGATGGTCCATCTGTCGGGGAATCTCGTCTTGATCCGCGCCTACCTCATTCGCGCGCTGGCGTGCAGCGCCGCCGGTTTGCGTGTGCTCATGACATCGGCGGTTCTCGCCGGCGCCTTGGCGCTCGCCGGTTGCTACGGCGAGGAGGGCTACCAGCTGCCGAGTAAGGCGATGAAGGAAATCTCGCCTGAAATGCTGGCGCTCCTGCAAAAGAAAAATATGCCGAAGGATTCTCCGGTCCTCGTTCGCGTGTTCAAAGAGGAATCCGAACTGGAGGTGTGGAAGCAGGACACCACAGGCCTCTATCAGTTGCTCAAAGTTTATCCGATCTGCCGCTGGTCGGGCGAACTGGGCCCGAAGAAGGTGGAAGGCGATCGCCAGGCGCCAGAGGGCTTCTATTCGATCACGCCCGGCCTGATGAATCCGAATTCGAACTACTACCTCGCCATCAACATGGGCTTCCCCAACGCCTATGACAAAGCCAATGGGTATAGCGGCGGGTTCCTTATGATTCACGGCGATTGCTCGTCGCGCGGCTGCTACGCCATGACCGACGAACAGATCGGTGAAATCTATTCCCTGGCGCGCGAGTCCTTCCTTGGCGGCCAGAAGCAATTCCAAATTCAAGCCTATCCGTTCCGCCTGACCGCGGCGAACCTGGCGAGGCATCGCACCAATCCGAATATGCCTTTCTGGAAAATGCTGAAGGAAGGCAACGATCACTTCGAGGTGACGCACCTTGAGCCGAAGGTCGACGTCTGCGACCGGCATTATGTGTTCGACGCACAGCCGCCGGCGAACTCGACGAAGGGCGTTGCATTCAGTCCGGCCGGCCACTGCCCGACCTATGAAGTGCCCGAGGAGATCGCCGGGCCGGCATTGGAGAAGCAGCGCAACGACGAATACCAGATCGCGCAATTGACCAGACTGAATGCGCCGGTGGCGCCGATCACGATGGGCACCGATGGCGGCATGAACCGGGTTTTCGTCGCCAAGCTCGAAGAAGCCGCACCGGTCTATGACAATGACGGGCACGCGCACGCGCCGCCGATCCATCCTGGCATGCCGCGGCCGACGCTCAGTGGCCCGCGCGAGGACCCCGAAGCCAGCATGAAAACCGCTTCGGTGCAAAAGCCCAGTTTGTTTGGTGGTCTGTTTAACCGCACGACGACTCAGGGCACTAGCCAAGTCGCCTCCGCGGATACGAGCCAGGACAATTTCTTCACGCGTCTGTTCAAGCCGAACAGCGATACCGCCCAGCAGCCAGCCGCGGCGCAAGGCACCGCACTCGCCGGGTTGCGCCCGGCAGCGGAAGCTCGGAAAGTCGAGATCGCGAAATCCGAGCCGCAAAAAACAGAACCACAAAAACCGCAAGCGCCGGTTGCGGCAGCGCCGCGGCCATCACCGCCGCCGCAAGCTCCGCAAGTGGCCAGCGCGACCACGCCGCCGCCGAGTGGCAGCCTGATCAAGGGCGCGCAACCGGTCGTTCCAACCGGCTCGTTCGACAGTCGCTGGGCGGGACTCCAGTAATCAGAAATCAGGTATCAGGGGCTTGCTGATCCCTTATGCCTGACAACTGATCCCTGTCAGGCGTACCGCCCGTGGCAATGCTTGTATTTTTTGCCCGAACCGCACGGACAAGGCTCGTTGCGGCCAACCTTCCCCCAGCTCTGCGGATCCTGAGGATTACGAGGCGGCGCCTGCGGCCGTACCAACGCGGATCCTGGCGGTGAGCCAGCGGGCAGCGCTGCACCCGTGACGCGCCCGCCGGCCGGGCCGATACCGTGCCGCGCCAACGTTTCGGCGCCGGCCATCGCCAAAGCCATCTCATCTTCACCGGTCGCCGGATCGATTTTGTGCGCTTCCATGGCCGGCAGCATTGCCGGCTGCTGCGGTGGCGCCGCCTGGATCTCGACACGCATCAACTGCGCCGTGACTGCTTCGCGCAGATTCTGGCTCATGGCTTCAAATAAACTGAACGCCTCCGCTTTGTATTCGTTGAGCGGATCGCGCTGGCCATAACCGCGGAACCCGATCACCTGGCGCAAATGATCAAGCATAACGAGGTGTTCGCGCCAGAGATGGTCGAGCGTCTGCAACAGGATCGATTTCTCGATATAGCGTATGACGTCGGGACCCCATTGCGCCACTTTGGCCGCCATATACTCGTCGGCGCGGCGTTCGGTGCGCGCGAAGATTTCTTCGTCGGCAATGCCTTCTTCCTTCGCCCATTCGTCGACCGGAAGATCGAGACCGAGCACGCGCTTGAGCTCCTCACGCAGCCCGGCGGCGTCCCATTGTTCCGGATAGGCATTCTCTGGCACGTGTTTGGCTACCAGGTCGTCGATCACGGTATGCCGCATGTCGGCGACCACCTCGCCTACGGCCTGATCCTCCATCCATTCGACGCGCTGGTCGAAAATGACCTTGCGCTGGTCGTTCATCACGTTGTCGAACTTCAGGAGGTTCTTGCGAATATCGAAATTGCGCGCCTCGACCTTTTGCTGCGCCTTTTCCAGCGCCTTATTGATCCAGGGGTGAATGATGGCCTCATTCTCCTTAAGGCCCAGCCGCTGCAGCATGCCGTCGAGCTTGTCGGTGCCGAAGATGCGCATCAGGTCGTCTTCGAGCGACAAGAAGAATTTCGAGTGCCCGGGGTCGCCTTGGCGTCCGGAACGGCCGCGCAATTGATTGTCGATGCGGCGGCTTTCATGGCGTTCGGTGCCAAGTACGTAAAGGCCGCCGGCCGTGAGCGCTTTTTCTTTCAACCGCGCAACTTGCGCGCGGACCTCAGCGGCGCGATCGCTCTTTTCGCGTTCGCGCGGCTCGGCGATGTCGGCCAATTCCTGGCGAATGCGCATGTCGGCATTGCCGCCGAGCTGAATGTCGGTGCCGCGGCCGGCCATATTAGTCGCAATGGTGATAGCGCCCGGCACGCCGGCTTGCGCAATGATCTGCGCTTCCTGCTCGTGATAGCGCGCGTTGAGGACCGCGAATACCTTGGCTTTGGAAGCGCCCTCATCGCCTGAATACAGCGCCGCAAACGCGTTGGGATCCGAGAAATCGTGCTGCTCCCAACCCTGCTTGCGCAGCATTTCGGCGAGCTGCTCGGATTTCTCGATCGACGTGGTGCCGACCAGGACGGGCTGACCGCGCCCCTTGCAGTCCTCAATCAAAGCCAAGATGGCACGGAATTTCTCCGCCGCCGTCCGATAGACCTCGTCATCGTCGTCGATGCGGATCATCGGCATGTTGGTCGGGATCTCCAAAACCTCCAAGTTGTAGATGTCCTGGAATTCGTCGGCCTCGGTCACCGCGGTACCGGTCATACCGGCGAGCTTCTCGTACATGCGGAAATAATTCTGGAAAGTAATCGAGGCGAGCGTCTGGTTCTCCGGCTGGATCGGCTGATGCTCCTTGGCTTCGAGCGCCTGATGCAGCCCTTCGGAGTAGCGTCGGCCCGGCATCATGCGGCCGGTGAATTCGTCGATGATCACCACTTCGCCGTTGCGGACGATGTAGTCCTTGTCGCGGGCAAACAGCTTGTGCGCCCGCAATCCCTGATTGACATGATGCACGACCGAGACGTTCTCGACGTCGTAAAGCGAATCCGACTTCAACAGCCCAGCATCGCGCAGCAAATTCTCCATCTTCTCCATGCCGACTTCGGTAAGATTGACGGTGCGCTGCTTCTCGTCGAGCTCGTAATCGGTCTTGTCCAGCCGGGGAATGTAAGCGTCGATGGTGTTGTAGAATTCCGAGCGATCGTCCAGCGGACCTGAAATGATCAGCGGAGTGCGAGCCTCATCGATCAAGATCGAATCGACTTCGTCGACGATGGCGTAGATGTGGCTGCGCTGCACCATATCTTCGAGCCGGTACTTCATGTTGTCGCGCAGGTAGTCGAAACCGAGCTCGTTGTTGGTGGCGTAGGTGACGTCGCAGTCGTATTCCTTCTTGCGTTGTTCGTCGTCGAGGCCATGCACGATGACGCCGACGGTCAAGCCGAGGAACTTGTAGATTTGGCCCATCCATTCGGCGTCGCGCTTGGCGAGATAATCGTTGACGGTGACGACGTGCACACCGCGGCCAGCGAGCGCGTTGAGATAGACCGGAAGGGTCGCAACCAGCGTTTTGCCTTCGCCGGTCTTCATCTCGGCAATTTTGCCTTCGTGCAGGACCATGCCGCCAATAAGCTGGACGTCGAAATGACGTTGCCCGAGCGTACGCTTGGCGGCCTCACGCACCGTAGCGAAAGCCGGTACCAGAATGTCGTCGAAAGCCGCGCCGTCGGCGACCTGCTTCCTGAATTCATCCGTCCGCGCGCGCAAAGCGTCGTCGGAAAGCGCTTCCAGCTCCGCTTCCAGCGCGTTGATCTGGTCGACCTGGGGCCGGTACGCGCGGATGCGACGGTCGTTCGAGGAACCGAACAGCTTGCGGGCGACAGCGCCGATCATCGCATCATTCCTTGGAATTTCGGCTCAGCAGGCCGTTTGACCCAAAGCACGATTTTTCTGGAAACCCGTTCCCGCTGCTCGGGGTCATGCCGTCGTTGTCTCGCGGGCGACGCAGTCCCAAGGGGCGGAAAATACGGCGCTATTCGGGCGGTGGCGAGGCGAATGAACATCCCGATACCGTGCGACAGATAGGAGGGGGTCGATTTGTTGTCAATGCGACGCCGCTTTCACGCGTTGTTTAAGCGCAGGCTTGTTTCTGCCATTGCCAACGGTCGGCGATTGGGCAAGTGTCCGCGCCGACCAAGAACCGCAGGATAGCTGCCGGGATCAGGCTGCAAGGTTGGCGGCCAAG
>CATPBC010000072.1 GCA_955652195.1 uncultured Xanthobacteraceae bacterium
GCTATGGGCGTCACGCGTCCGGCATTATCGGCGGCTTTCTCGGTCGCGTCCGAAGCTTTGGCGAGGGTGGTGCGTGCAGTGTCCACGGCAGGCGACGCTAGCAAATATTGCCGCCTCATGCCCGGCGCTTGTGTCGAACATCCACATTTAATGCAGGGCATCGCCGGAATTGCGATATTAGTATATGCCGCTGGCTGAAGGATGACGGCGATGAAGCGACGAGATGTTATCATTGCTGGCGGGCTCGCCGCCGCTTGGCCACTTGTTACGCACGCACAACAGGACGAACGAACGCGCCGGATCGGCGTCTTGATGGGCTACGCGGAAACCGATCCAGTTGCGCAATCTCTAGTCGCGACGTTTCGAGATGCACTGACAAAGCTGGGGTGGCTGGAAAATCGCAATCTTCGGCTTGACCTCCGCTGGGCTGCCGGTGACGCAGATAAAATCAATAAGTTTGCCAAAGAGCTGGTCGAGCTGCACCCGGATGCAATCCTGGGTCAGGACACGCCGGTAACCACCGTCCTTGCGCGCCAGACGCGAACAATTCCAATCGTGTTCGCAGTCGTAGCCGATCCAATCGGCACGGGGCTTGTTGCAAGCCTCGCCCATCCCGGTGGCAACATCAGTGGCTTTTCGTCAAATGATTCCGGGCTTGGCGGTAAATGGGTTGAGCTATTAAGGGAAATTGCGCCGCGCACCACGCGTGCCGCTGTGTTGTTCAATCCGGCAACGACTTCCCTGTTCGTTCAGTCCTACCTGGCTCCTATTCAAGCCGCCGCTTCATCCTTTAGTATCGTGGTCAATGCTGCTCCGGTTTCAGAAAAGAATCAGATAGAATCGATTATTGCTGAACAAGCCCGCAATCCGGGCGGTAGCCTCATAGTATTACCCGACCAATCCAACACCACAAATCGCGACTTGATCATCGCGCTAACGGCCCGCTACGCCATTCCTGCGATTTACTACAACCGATTCTTCGTGAAATCGGGCGGGTTGATCGCCTACGGTATTGATTTTGCCGAATCATATCGGCAGGCAGCGGGATACATCGATCGGATCCTCAAGGGTGCGAAACCTGCCGATCTGCCGGTCCAGCAACCGACCAAATATGAATTGACCATCAACGTGAAGACAGCTCAAGCGCTGGGTCTTTACGTGCCGGTACATCTGCAACAAGTCGCCGACGAGGTGATCGAATAAGACGGCGTACTCTTCCTGACCTGTGAAGCAAATTACTTCACCAGCTTCTTGCCGGTGACAGCCTCGAGGTTCTTGTAGAACACCTTCTCGGCGGTCGCCTTGTCGAGCTTGAGCGAATCCAGGATTTTCAGCGTCTCGCGCGGATACATCGTCCCGCCTTCGGGATCGAACGGGCAATCCGACGCGAATACGATCTTGTCGATCGGAAAGAATTCCATGCCGGCCTTGGTCGCGGGAACCGCGGTGAAGGCCGCGGTGTCGGCCCAGAAATCCTGCTTGAAATAATCGAGCACCCGCTTCTTGAGGTTCTTGCGCAGCGAGACGTAATCCTCATCCGTGGTGCGCGACCCCATGACGTCGTTGCCCGGACCGATGCGGCCTTCCAGCATCGGCACGATGCCGCCGAAATGGTGCGTGATGATTTTCAGGTTGGGATAAGTATCCATGATCTTGGAATAGACCAGCCGGATCATGGCGCATGCGGTCTCGTAGGACCAGCCGAAGGTCCACCAGATTTCGTAAAGCGATTTATCTTCGTCGATGTAATCCGGCATTTCGGCGCCGCGCGCCGGATGCAGCCAGATCGGCGCGCCGAGTTCGTTCATTTTTTTCCAGAACGGCGCATATTGCGGCCGGTCGAGCGGCTTGCCGGCGACATTAGTATAAATTTGCACGCCGAGCGCGCCGTTCTTGAGCGCGCGCTCCGCCTCGCCGACCCCGGCGTCGGCCGCGGCTAGCGAGACCTGCGCGACCCAGCCCGGAAAGTGATCTCTTTCCTTGGCGACCAGCTCGGCAAGGCCGTCATTGATGATGCGGCAGAACTCGTCGATGTCGCGAGGCGTCTTGGCGAAACGTTCGACCGGCGGCTGCGGATAGGACAGGATCTGCTGATAATCCTTGTGGCCGTCGACGATTTTCTTGCGCACATCAAGATCGTACAGAGCCGGCAGCGAGCGCACGCGCTTGCCCATGTCTTTGTAGTCGGCGGCGACCTCATTGAGCTTGTCGAAGAATTTCTGCGGAAAAAAGTGGGTATACGCGTCAATGCGCATGGTCATAGGCAATTCTCTCCCTTTGTCGGCTAGGCTTCTAAGGCGGGGCGGAGCCGAATTGCTTTAGCATCACCTTTTCGCCGCGTCACTTAGCGTGACGTGACAAGGCTGGCATGCGTCAACCGCGCGACGACCGCCGCCGACATGGCTTGCGCTTTCATGCGCCTGGGATCGTTCGCATCGCGGATCACCCATACGCGCGTTTCGAATCCTTCGACGGCGAGCGCGCCGCCATGCATCAGGCGATGCTCGATCTTGAAGCTCGACCGCCCGCATCCGGCCACCGCGCTGTCGATCGTAACTTCGTCGCCAAAGCGCGTCGGCAGCAGGAATCGTGCGCGGGTCTCGACCAGCGGGTGACCGGCAAAATTATAGGCCTTGAGATATTCGATCTTCTTCATGCCGAGCGCGCGCTCGATCAGCATCGTGGTCGAAACGTCGAAAAACTCGAAATAGCGCGCAAAGAAAATAATTCCGGCCGGGTCGCAGTCGCCCCATTCGATTCGCGTTTTCCGGGTGTTGGTGAACATGGGTCAGGTGTCAGGTATCAGGTGATCAGGTAACAGATTTCAGGGATCAGGTAGCAGGAATCAGGAGAGTTCTGATACCTGATTCCTGGTACCTGATCCCTGTTACCTGGGACCCATGCGCAGCGCGCCGTCGAGCCGCACGACTTCGCCATTGAGATAGCGATTCTCGATCATGTGGCGCACGAGCGCGGCGAATTGCGGCGGCTGGCCGAGCAGTTTCGGAAACGGCACCGAGGCGGCCAGGCTTTGTTGCGCGGCTTGCGGCAGCGCATGCAGCATCGGGGTGGTGAAAATTCCCGGCGCAATGCCGTTGACGCGGATGCCGAACTGGGCGAATTCGCGCGCCGCCGGCAGAATGAGCCCAACGACGCCGGCCTTCGAGGCGGCATAAGCCGCCTGGCCGATCTGACCCTCATAGGCGGCGACTGAGGCGGTGCAGACGATGATGCCGCGCTCGCCCTCTTGCAGCGGTTCGAGCGCCGCCATCGCGGCCGCGGCGAGCCGCATCACATTGAATGTGCCGATCAGGTTGATCTCGATAACGCGCGCGAAATCAGCAAGCGGCATCGGCCCGTCGCGGCCGACGATGCGCTTGGCGGGTCCGATGCCGGCGCAACTGACCACAATGCGCGGCGTGCCGTGATCGGCGGCGGCCTTGGCGAGCGCTTTCTGCGTCGCGGTGCTGTCGGTCACGTCGCAATGGATGGCGATGCCGTTGACGGCGGTCGCGGCTTCGGCGGCGCCCTTGTCATTGACGTCGAGGATCGCGACTTTGGCGCCGGCCTCGGCAAGCATGCGCGCGGTCGCCGCGCCAAGACCGGACGCGCCGCCGGTTACGATCGCGGCATGGTTACGGATGATGTCCATGATCAGTTCTTGTCATGATCAGCTCAACCATGATCAGCTCACCTCGGCGGTTTGCTTGGCGCCCGCCACAATGACATGCGGCGGCGGCGGCTCGGCGTAAAGTGCTTCGACCGCAGCGGCGCGATGCGCCAGCACCGCGTGCTGATTGATCGATCCTTTATCGGTCATTTCGCCGATGTCGAGCGAGGGCGGCTCGGCAAGCAGAACGGCGCGGGCAATGCGCCCCGAAGTCCCGGTGCCGGCGGCGGCGAAGCTGTCGAGGCGCTGCCTAAAGGCCGCCGTCACGCGGCGCTCGGCGAGCAATTGCGGCACCGAGGCGTCCGCCGCGAGATCGGGAACGATTTTGCGGCAGGCCTCGAGATCCGGAAAAATCAACGCCGTGACCTCGTCGCGCTCGGCCCCGGCCAGCACCACGTCGCGGACCAGCGGCGCGCAATGGGCAATGAAGGCGGCGCGCACCGGTCCAACGCTGACCCAGGTGCCAGTCGCGAGCTTGAAGTCCTCGGCGAGGCGGCCGTCGAACAGCATGCCTTTGCCGGGATCGTCCGCGTCGGCGAATTTCAACGCGTCGCCGATCTTGTAGAAGCCGTCTTCGTCGAAGGCTTGCGCGCTCAAGGCCGGATCGCGCCAATAGCCCGGCATGATGTTGTCGCCTTTGAGCCGCGCTTCGAGCTTGCCGTCGCGCGGTACGAGCTTGAGCGTGACCCCGGGCAGCGGCACGCCGATCGAGCCGGCCCGCTCGGAGTGCCAGCTGCAAGCGAGCGCCGCTGGCGCGGTTTCGGTCGAGCCGAGGCTCGACATGAACACGATGCGCTCGCCGGCCGTCTTCACGGCAAGCTCCTCAAAGGCGTCGAGCACGTGCTGGGCGAGCGCTGCGCCGGCATAGAACATCACCTTGAGCCGGCGGAAGAAGGTTTCGCGCAATGCCGCGTCCGCAGTCAGATAAGGCAGCAGCATTTCAAAGCCCTTCGGCACATTGAAATAAATGGTCGGCGCGATCTCGCGCAGATTGCGCACCGTGGTTTCAATGGCGCCGGGGAGCGGCTTGCCCTCGTCGATATAGAGCGAGCCGCCATTGTCGAGCACGAGGCCGAAATTGTGATTGCTGCCGAACGTATGATTCCACGGCAGCCAATCGACGATGGTCGGCGGCTCGTCGGCCAGGAACACAAGTCCGGCGCGGATCATCGCCTGATTGGCGCAGAGCATGCGATGGGTGTTTTCGACGCCCTTCGGCCGCCCGGTCGATCCGGAGGTGAACAGAATCTTCGCCGGCCAATCCGGTTCAACCCGTGCATGCGCTTGGTCGACCTCGGCCGTAGCCGGCGTTTGCAACAGCCCCGCAAACGCTGTGGCCGCGCGCTCGGCGGGCGGATTGGCCGCGACCACGACCTCGACGTCGCGCGGCAGCGCGGCAGCAATGGCGCGCGCGAACGCGGCGCCGTTGGCGGCAAACACCAAGCCGGGCGAAAGGATTTCGACAATGGCTTTGAGCTTGCCGAAGTCCTGCGACAACAACGAGTAGGGCACCGAGATCGGCGCATAGGGAATGCCGACATGCATGGCGGCCAGCCCGAGCAGTGCATGTTCGATATCGTTGCCGGAGAGAATGGCGACTGGCCGTTGCGCGCTCAAGCCGCGTTGCAGCAGCGCCGCGGCGAGCGCGCGCACGGCGGCGAGCGTTTGCGCGTAGCTCATGGTGCGCCAGCCGCCGCTGGCATCGCGCTGCGCCAGGAATATACGGTCCGGCGCGGCTTTGGCCCAATGCGCCAGGCGCTCGGTCAGCATGCGCGGATAGGCCGGCAGCGGATGCGGCGAGCGCATCAGAATGGCGCCGTCGCTGTGCCGCTCGACAACGACATCCGGCGGCCCGAGCTTGACCGGCCGCAGCGGCGGCTGCGCTTGCCCGGAGCGGATCATGTGCGCGCGACTTTCGGCGCGCGTTTTTCCAGAAACGCTTTGAGCCGCGCCTTGGCTTCGTCGTCGCCCTGCGCGATCGCCGCCGCCAGCGCTTCGGTAATGAAGCCAGCGGCCGGATCGCTGCGCGCGATGCGCGGCAGCAGATGCATCACCGCGAAATTGGTGAACGGCGCATTGCTGGCGATGCGGTGCGCTAGCTCCATTCCCTTGGCGAAACCCTGGCCTTCGTCGACGAGGTACTGCGACAGCCCGATGGTCTGGCCCTCTTCGGCGGACAACGTGCGCGCGGTCAGCATCATGTCCATGACGCGCGCGGCGCCGATCAGCGGCGGCAGCCGCACCGAACCGCCGCCGCCGATATAAATGCCGCGGCTGCCTTCGGGCAGCGCGTAGAACGCATTGCGCTCGGCAACGCGCACATGCGCCGCCGCCGCCAGTTCCAGTCCGCCGCCGACCACGGCGCCGTGCAGGACGGCGACCACCGGCACGCTGCCGAACTCCATGCGCTCGAAGGCGCGGTGCCAAGATCGCGAATGCGCGATCCCATCGAATGTCTTGCGATCGACCAGCTCGGTCAGGTCGAGCCCGGCGCTGAAATTATCGCCTTCGCCGCATAGCACCACCGCGCGGATATCGTCTGGGAGCGTCGAGAAGAACGTCTCGATGCCCGCCACCATCGGATCGTTGAGCGCGTTGCGCTTTTGCGCGCGGTTAAGCCGCAGCACCGCGATCGCGCCATGCCGCTCGGCTTTCAGCGAGGAAGGAAGCTCGGACCAGGACATTCTCGCCTCACAACGAGCGTGTGATTAGGGCGCGATTAAGCTTGCGGCATTCGTCAGCAACAAACCGGCCATTGCCGCTGCGGTCAAGATGCCGGCCGTTTAAGCGAACTCTACTGTTTCGGCACCAGCGGGCAGCCGCCTTGGGTCAGCGGGCGGAACGCCTGTTCGGCCGGAATGGCCGTCGTCACCTTGAAGACGTCCCACTTGTCTTTGGATTCACTCGGCGTCTTGACCTGCAACAGATACATCGAATGCACCGCACGGCCGTCCTGCCGAATCACGACATGGCCGAACAGCGGATCGTCGACCGGGTTTTGCTTCATCTCGGCGACGACGGCGCGTCCATCTGACGGCGAGCCAGCCTTGTCGACCGCGCGAAGGTAATCCAGTGTCGCGGAGTAGACGCCCGCCTGCATGTGATTGGGCATGTCCTTTTTCGGATGTCGCTCCTGATAGCGTGTGGACCAGGCGCGGGTTTGATCGTTGAGGTCCCAATAGAACGCATTGAGCGCGGTGATACCCTGCGCCGTTTGGAGGCCCAGCGCCGGAACGCTTTGCAGATCGAAGATCAGCCCCACGATTTTTTGTTGTGCGCCGAGATTGAACTCGCCCGCTTGCTTGATGGAATTAACGGTGTCGCCGCCGGCATTGGCGAGGCCGATCACCTGGGCATGCGACGCTTGCGCTTGCAAAAGAAACGAGGAGAAGTCGCTGGTGCCGAGCGGATGGCGAACGCTGCCGAGCACCTGACCGCCTTCGGCGAGAACTTCCTCGGTCGCCTGCTTTTGTAAGTCGTCGCCAAAGGCGTAGTCGGCGGTGACGAAAAACCAGGTCTTGCCGCCCTGTTGTAAGAGGCCGCGCGCGACGCCGTGGCCCATCGCCCAGGTATCGTAAGTCCAATGCACGGTATTGGGCGAACATTTCGCCCCGGTCAGCAAAGCGGTGCCGGCGCCCGAACCGATGAAGACCTTATTCTTATCGCGCGCGATATCGGCAACTGCGAGCGCGACGGCCGAATTCGGCACGTCGATGATCATGTCGACGCCTTCGACGTCGAACCAGCGCCGCGCGATCTCCGCGCCGATGTCGGGCTTGTTCTGGTGATCGGCGGAGAGGATTTCGACCTTGCGCTTTGACTGTTTGGCGAAGTCCTCGGCCGCCATCTGCGCCGCAACCACCGAACCGGGACCCTGGAAGTCGGAATAGACGCTCGACATATCGTTGAGAACGCCGATGCGGGTTGCCCCGTTCATCTCCGCTTGGGCCGGCGACCATGTCATGCAGAACAGCGCAGCCGCGACTGTGGCGAGCTTGAGCATGCGATCCTCCCGATTTGGCGTGCGGCGGCGGCATTTGGCCTTCGCGACCGCAAGGGCAGATGCAGCGTTGCGCGGCGCTTTCAGGCGTATTTGACCCTGTCCGCCGCGGCCCGTAAATAGACAAAGTCTCGAAAATGGAGCGAGCGATGCGGGATGTTTTCATCTGCGATGCGGCGCGCACGCCCATCGGCCGCTATGGCGGCGCGCTTGCCAAGGTCCGCACCGACGATCTCGCGGCCGTGCCGATCAGGGCGCTGGTTGCGCGCAACGCCAAGGCCGATTGGTCGCGCCTGGATGACGTTTATTTTGGCTGTGCCAATCAGGCCGGCGAGGACAACCGCAATGTCGCGCGCATGGCCTTGCTGCTCGCGGGCCTGCCGGATTCGATTCCGGGCATCACCGTCAACCGCCTTTGCGCGTCGGGCCTCAACGCGGTCGGCGATGCCGCGCGCGCGATCCGCTGCGGCGAAATGGATTTTGCCATTGCCGGCGGCGTCGAATCGATGACGCGCGCGCCGTTCGTGATGGGCAAGGCTGGGGAAGCGTTTTCGCGTTCGGCGGAAATCTACGACACCACGCTCGGCTGGCGCTTCGTCAACCCGGTGCTCAAAGCGCAGTACGGCGTGGATTCGATGGCCGAGACCGGCGAAAACGTCGCTGAGGAATTCCAGGTCACGCGCGCGGATCAGGACGCGTTTGCGTTGCGCTCGCAGCAACGCGCCGGCAAGGCCGCGGCTGCCGGCTATTTCGCCGAGGAAATTGTGCCGGTCGAAGCGCAAGGGGGCAAAGGCGGCAAAGCCGGGCCGATCGTGGTGAATAAAGACGAGCATCCGCGCCCCGACACCACGCTGGAGAACCTGCAGAAGCTCAAGCCGATCGTGCGCAATCCGGGCACCATCACCGCCGGCAATGCCTCGGGCATCAATGATGGCGCTGCCGCCATCATCCTGGCCAGCGACGAGGCGGCCAAGCTGCATGGGCTCACGCCGCGCGCCCGCGTCCTCGGCATGGCGTCGGCGGCGGTGCCGCCGCGCATCATGGGCATCGGGCCTGTGCCTTCGACCAAGAAATTGCTGGCACGGCTCGGCCTGAAGATCGGCGATTTCGACCTGATCGAGATCAATGAGGCCTTTGCCTCGCAGGGCATCGCTTGCCTGCGCCAGCTTGGCGTGCCTGAGGACGCCGAGCACGTCAATCCGCATGGCGGCGCCATCGCGCTTGGCCATCCGCTCGGCATGTCGGGTGCACGGCTCACCCTCACCGCCGTGCACGGGCTGGAGAAACGCGGCGGCAAGCGCGCGCTCGCCACCATGTGCGTCGGCGTCGGTCAGGGTGTGTCGCTGGCGCTGGAACGCATTTGACTGTCATTCCGCGGCGCGCCAAAGGCGCGAGCCCGGAATTCATAACCACAGTTTTTGCAAAGAATGAACTGCATGTGCCAATCGGCACTGTTACATTTGTCACAGTGCCTGCCAATCCTGAGCGATATGATTATGGATTCCGGGCGCCTCGCCTGGCTCGGCCTCGAATGATTAACATGGAGAATCTCGCGTGCCGATGTCGCCGGGCTATATCCCATTTCATCCCCACCCGTCGAAGCCGAAGTTCAAGCTGCCGCCCGGCGCGGTCGATGCGCATTGCCATGTGTTCGGCCCGGAAAACAAATTTCCTTACGCGCCGGAGCGCAAATACACGCCGTGCGACGCGCCGAAGGAAAAGCTGTTCGCGCTGCGCGATTTTCTCGGCCTCGACAGGAACGTGATTGTGCAGGCCTCGGCCCATTCCAAGGACAATCGCGCCATGGTCGACGCGCTCGAAGCGGCGAACGGCAGGGCCAAGGGCGTCGCTTTCGTCGGCGAGGAGGTCAGTGACGCCGAGCTGAAATGGCTGGACAAAGCCGGCGTGCGCGGTGTGCGATTCAATTTTCTCAAGCGGCTGGTCGATTTCACGCCGGGCGATGTGCTGGCCCGGATCGCGGGGCGCGTCGAAAAGCTCGGCTGGCATATCGTGGTTTATTTCGAAATGCCGGACCTGCCGGAACTGGAAGACTTTTTCACTGCGCTGCCGACCGCCGTGGTGGTCGATCACATGGGCACGCCGGACGTGAAGAAGGGCGTCGAGCACCCGGAGAACCAGCGCTTGCATCGCTTGATGGACAAGCACAAGAATTTCTGGGTCAAGGTGACCTGCCCGGAACGCATGAGCCTTGCCGGACCGCCTTACGACGATGTCGTGCCGTTCGGCCGGGCGTTGGTCGAGCGCTTCCCCGACCGGGTGATCTGGGGCACCGATTGGCCGCATCCCAATGTGAAGAAGGAAGCGCCGGATGACGGCGTCCTGGTCGACTACATTCCCAAGGTCGCGGTCACGGCGGCGGCACAACGGGCGTTGCTGGTCGATAATCCGATGCGGCTCTATTGGGCTTAGCGAGTTGGCGATGGGCGTGCGTTTGGCCGGGCTGATTGTGGTTTTGACGATTGCTGCCGGTATCGTTCCCGGTTCGGCGCAGCAGAGTTCGGCGCCGCAAAGTCCGGTGCCACACGGCGCGACGCAAAGCTGGCCGCCATTGCCCAAGAGCGGATTTATTACCGGCCGCGCCGCCACTGGCAAAGACGTCGCCGACGGCAATGCGGTTTTCGTCTTGCGGGCCTATGGCGTTCCGTTCGGCAAACCGCTCGACGTCACCATTCCGCAATACGCTTATCTGACGAAAAGGGGCCAGCAGCCGGTCGCGGTCATCGTCGTCCAAGCCGAGCAGGGCAAGGGCATCAAGATTTTCGGTGTTCGCAATTTCAGCGGCAAGGCGGCAACTGCCAAGGAATTCGAGGTGCAACTGCTCGGCACCAATCCGCCGAATTAGAGCATGATCCCGAAAAGTGGTAACCGGTTTTCGGAAAAGATCATGCTCAAACAAAAAGCTAGAGCGCGATGACGATTCAGCAAAATCTCATCCCCGGTTTCAAGCGCAGCTTAAAGCGCCGTCCGCGCTGACGGCTTACGTTGCCAAGCGGTCCTGCGCTATATATGTCAAGCTTGATTGGAGAGACGCCAATGGCCCGCAAGAAAATGGCCCGCGAAAAACAACACGACTATGACGATATTCCGGGCACTTATGTCTTCGACGCCGAACGATCCCGGCAGGGCTTCGGCATCAACATGTTCTGCATGTCGTTGATGAAGGACGAGAACCGCAAGGCGTTCAAGGCCAACGAAGCGGAGTATCTGAAGAAATTCAATCTGACGCGGGAACAGACCGACGCCATCCTCAAGCGCGATTACAACCGCATGCTGGAGCTTGGCGGCAACATCTATTTCACCGCCAAGCTCGGCGCCACCGACGGGCATTCGTTCCAGCAACTCGCCGCCAAGATGACCGGCTCGTCGCAGCAGGATTATGCCTCGATGATGCTCGCCGGCGGGCGCTCGGTTGAAGGCAACCGTTCGCGCTCCGGCAGGAACGCGCCCTCCAAGTTTCTCCGCGCCGGCGGTGGCAGCAAGCCCGCGGCGACCAAGCGCCAAGCCAAAGCCAAAACCAAAACCAAAACCAAAACCAAAACTAAGTCCAAAGCCAAACCCAAATCGAAAACCCGATCAGCGAAACGGAAGTGAAGCCGTGGCCAGAATCGTCGCAGGTATAGGTTCATCGCACGTGCCCGCCATCGGCGCGGCACTCGACAATGGCAAGACCGAGGAGCCGTATTGGAAGCGGATTTTCTCCGGCTTCGAGAAATCGCAAGCTTGGATGCGCGAAACCAAGCCCGACGTCGCGATCATTGTCTATAACGATCACGCCTCGGCCTTCTCGGTGGAGATGATCCCGACTTTCGCGCTTGGCTGCGCTGCGGAATTTCCGCCGGCTGACGAAGGCTGGGGCCCGCGGCCGGTGCCAGTGGTGCAAGGCCATCCGGCGCTTGCCTCGCATATCGCGCAATCGGTCATTCTCGATGAATTCGACCTCACCATCTGCAACAAGATGGAAGTCGATCACGGCATGACAGTGCCGATGAATTTGTTGTTCGGCAAAGTGGAGAAGAGCGGGCAATGGCCATGTCCGGTCATTCCGCTCGCCGTCAATGTCGTGATGTATCCGCCGCCGACCGGGCATCGTTGCTACATGCTCGGCCGCGCCATCCGCAAAGCGGTGGAATCCTATCCGGAAGACCTCAAAGTGGTGATCTTCGGTACCGGCGGGCTGTCGCACCAGATTTCCGGGCCGCGCGCCGGGCTGATCAACAGCAAATGGGACACGAACTTCCTCGATAATCTCTCCAAGAATCCGCAGAAGCTGATCAAGATTCCGCACATCGACTACATGCGTGAGGCCGGCGCCGAAGGTATCGAAATGGTGATGTGGCTGATCATGCGCGGCGCGCTCGACGATAAAGTCGACGAGGTCTATCGCTTCTACACCGTGCCGGCGTCGAATACCGCCGTCGGTCACATCATTCTTGCCAATCGCGGCCGCGGCGGCGCGGCGCGCAAATCGAGGGCCAAACCGAAGCGCTCGTCGGGCAAGCTCAAACGGGCCGCGGCGCGTGCGAGAGTCGATCGCCTTCGCGGCTGACCGTCATTGCGAGGAGTGAAGCGACGAAGCAATCCAGCGCCGTTGCATTAGCTGGATTACTTCGCTTCGCTCGCAATGACGCGTGCCTGCTTATGACGATTTGTGAGTTTGGAGAAATGAAATGAAAATCTGCGTTGCGGGGCAAGGCGCGTTCGGACAAAAGCATCTCGATGCGCTCAAGCGCATTCCCGAGGTCGAAGTGACGTCGCTGGTCGGCGGCAATCAGGATGCGACCGCCCAGGTCGCCAAAAAATACGGTGTCCCACATTTCACCGGCGAGCTTTCCGAAGGCATCAAGCGCGCCGATGCGGTGATTCTGACCACGCCGACCAAGCTGCATTTTCGCCAAGGCGAGCAAGTCATGCGCGCCGGCAAGCATGTGCTGGTTGAGATTCCGGTCACCGACAGCGTCGCGGATGCCGAGGCGCTGGTGAAAATTGCCAAGGAGACCGGCGTCGTCGCCATGGGCGGGCACGTGCGGCGCTTCAATCCGAGCCATCAATGGGTGCACAAGCGCATCCAGAAAGGTGAGTTGAAGATCCAGCAGATGGACGTGCAGACATATTTCTTCCGCCGCAAGAACATCAACGCTGCCGGTCAGCCGCGGAGCTGGACCGATCATCTGCTCTGGCATCACGCCGCGCACACGATTGACCTGTTTCAATACCAGGCCGGCGAAACTATTTCCGACTGCTACGCGGTGCAGGGGCCGATCCATCCCCAGCTCAATATCGCGATGGACATGGGGATCGTGGCGAAAACGCCGTCGGGCGCGGTGCTGACTTTATCGCTGTCGTTCAACAATGACGGCCCGCTCGGCTCATTCTTCCGCTACATCTGCGACAACGGCACCTATAAGGCCTATTACGACGATCTGTCCGACGGCAAGGACAACAAGATCGATCTTTCCAAGGTCGACGTGTCGATGGACGGCATCGAGCTGGAAGATCGTGAATTCATCGCCGCGATCAAACAAAAGCGCGAGCCGAATGCCAGCTTGGCTCAGCTCCTGCCCTGCATGCACGTGCTCGGCAGATTGGAAAAGATCGTCGATCCGCAGCGCAAGGCGCACGCGTAAATCCGACACGATGAGGCAGGCCGCCGCCTGGACAAGGCGGGCGTGTGGTGTTGGTATGCCGCTCAAGAGCCGGCTGGATCGAGGGAGGAAACAATGCGGCGTTGGTTCTTTCTCGGTGCGGCGTGCGCCGCCGCCGCGGCACTGGGGACAGCCGGCGGCGCGCAGGCTCAAGACGTCAAAATCGGCTTCATTTTGCCGATGACCGGCCAGCAGCAATCGACCGGCAGGCAAGAGGCCGCAGCCGCCAAGCTCTACATGGCGCAGCACGGCGACACCGTTGCCGGCAAGAAAGTCGTGCTGATCGTCAAGGATGACGGCGCCGTGCCGGACAACACCAAGCGGATCGCGCAGGACCTAATCGTCAACGACAAAGTGACCTTTCTCGCCGGCTTTGGCGTTACGCCGGCCGCGCTTGCGGTCGCGCCGCTGGCCAGCGAGGGCAAAACCCCGGAAATCGTCACCGCGGCCGGCACCTCGATCATCACCGAGAAATCACCGTACATCGCGCGCACCAGCTTCACATTGGCGCAATCCACCGTGCCGATGGCGGATTGGGCGGCGCAGAATGGCATCAAGAAAGTGGTGAGCATGGTGTCGGACTACGCGCCCGGCGCCGATGCCGAGAAGTCGTTCAAGGACGAATTCACCAAGAAGGGCGGCCAGGTGCTCGACAGCATTCGCTTTCCGCTGGCCAATCCCGATTTCGCGCCGTTCCTGCAGCGCGCGGCCGACCAGAAGCCGGACGCGATCTTCGTGTTCGTTCCGTCTGGCCAGGGCGGCATCTTCGTCAAACAATTCGTCGAACGCGGGCTCGACAAAGCCGGCATCAAGATCATCGGCCCGGGCGATGTCACCGACGACGATCTGCTCAACGGCATGGGCGATGCGGTGGTCGGCACCATCACCGCGCATTTTTATTCGGCCGATCACGATTCGCCGACCAACAAGGCGTTTGTCGCCGCCTTTAAGGCCGCCAACAACGGCATGCGGCCGAACTTCATGGCGGTGTCGGCCTATGACGGCATGCACCTGATCTACGAGGCGCTGAACAAGGCCGGTAAGACCGACGGCGATTCGCTGATTGCGGCCGCCAAGGGCATGGCGTGGGAGAGTCCGCGCGGGCCGGTCTCGATCGATCCCGATACCCGCGACATCGTGCAGAACGTCTACATTCGCAAAGTCGAGAAAAAGAACGGTGAGCTCTATAACGTCGAATTCGCCACCTTCCCGAACATCAAGGATCCCGTCAAGGCAGCGGTGGCGAAATAGCTGATTAGCCTCCCGGGGATGGCCATCGCATATGAGCAATCATGCTGACCATCCTGTATGACGGCATCGCCTATGGCATGCTGCTGTTCGTGCTGGCATGCGGACTCTCGGTCACGCTTGGCCTGATGAACTTCATCAATCTTGCGCATGGCGCCTTCGCCATGGCGGGAGGTTATTGCACCGTCTTCCTGGTCAACCGCCTCGGCCTGCCCTTTGCGCTGGGATTGCCGATCGCCTTTTTGGTCACAGCGCTCATCGGCGGCTTGTTCGAACGCACGCTCTACGTCCATGTCTATGCGCGCAGCCATCTCGACCAGGTGTTGTTCACCATCGGCCTCGTCTTCATGTCAGTCGCGGCGGTCGATTACACGATGGGCTCGTCGCAGCAGTTCGTGCAGATCCCGGAAGCGCTGCAAGGCCAGTTCGAAGTCGACGGCATCGGCATGGGCAAATATCGGCTGCTCATCATCGTAATCTGCGGACTATTGACCGTCGCTTTGCAATTGATCTTGGCGAAGACGCGCTTCGGCAGCCGCTTGCGCGCGGCGGTGGACGATCAGCGCGTGGCGCGCGGACTTGGCATTAATGTCGGCGCGGTATTCGGCATCACCTTTGCGTTCGGCTCCGGGCTTGCCGGGTTGGGCGGTGCGCTGGGCGCGGAAATCCTCGGCCTCGATCCGACCTTTCCGCTCAAATACATGATTTATTTCTTGATCGTGGTGACGGTCGGCGGCACGTCGAGCATCACCGGGCCGTTTTTCGCCTCGATCCTGCTCGGCATCGGTGACGTCGCCGGTAAATATTACGTGCCGAAGCTCGGCGCCTTCGTGATCTATGCGATTATGATCATCGTGCTGATCTGGCGGCCGCAGGGCCTGTTTGCCCGCGGCGCGGCGCGGTGACGCCGATGACCGCAAACGCCGACGAGGTCGCCCGCTACCTCAAGCGCCGCGCGCGCTGGTCGCCGTTCGAAATCGCATTCTGGATCTTTGCCTTCGCGACGATCTGGCTGTTTCCAGGAAAATATCTGATCCTCAAAGACACCGCGATCCTGGCGCTGTTTGCGCTCTCGCTCGATCTTATTCTCGGCTATGCCGGCATCATCTCGCTGGGTCAGGCGGCATTTTTCGGTTTCGCCGGGTATTTTGCCGGGCTCGTCGCCAAATACGGCATCATCAACGAGCCGGTGATCGCGCTTGTTTGCTCCGGCTTGATCGCGGCGGCGCTCGGCTTTGTCACCAGTTTCTTGGTGTTGCGCGGCTCGGACCTGACGCGGCTGATGGTGACGCTCGGCGTTTCGCTGATGCTGGGCGAACTCGCCAACCGTTACTCCAACATCACCGGCGGCGCCGACGGCCTGCAGGGCGTCGAGATCGAGCCGGTCCTCGGCCGCTTCCGCTTCGACCTGTTCGGTCACAACGGCTATGTTTATTGCTTGATTGTTCTGTTCATCTGTTTTGTGATCGCGCGCCGTATTATCTACTCGCCGTTCGGCCTGTCGCTGCGTTCGATCAAAGGCAATACGCTGCGCGCCGCAGCAATCGGCGTTCCGGTCAAATGGCGGCTGGTAGCAATCTACACCGTCTCGGCGGGCCTGGCCGGGATCGCCGGCGCGCTGCTCACGCAGACTACCGCGTTCTGTTCGCTCGACGTGTTCTCGCTGGAGCGTTCGGCCGATCTGTTGCTGGTGCTGATCATCGGCGGCACCGGCTATCTCTATGGCGGCTTGATCGGCGCGGTGATCTACAAGTTCTTACAAGATTGGCTCTCCAATCTGACGCCGCAATATTGGCAATTCTGGATCGGCCTCGTGCTCGTCGTCATTGTTCTGATCGGCCGCGAGCGCATGGCCGGCTGGGTCCGCATTGTGCGCAGCTTGCTGGTGCGATTGGGCACATGGCTTATGCCGCGCTTGCCGGCGCTCGGCGGCGCCGCGCCCGACGGACGTTGAACCATGTCCGAAACCATGCCGAAAACCACGCCGATCTTGCAAACCATCGGCTTGGAAAAGCGCTTCGGCGGCATCCTGGCGGCGCAGAACGTCAATCTCGCGGTCGAGCCGGGCGCGCGGCACGCTTTGATCGGACCAAACGGCGCCGGCAAAACGACCGTGATCAATCTCCTCACCGGGGTGTTGCGGCCGACCGCCGGCCGGATCGAATTGGAAGGCCGCGACATTACTAGCCTGTTGCCGCACCAGCGGGTGCGGCTCGGCATCGCCCGCACGTTTCAGATCAATCAATTATTCCTCGATCTCACGCCGCTCGAATCGATCGGCCTAGTCGTCTCCGAACGGCTCGGCTCCGGCGCCGATTGGTGGCGGCTGGTCGGGACCAAATCGGCGGTAACCGACGAGATCGTCGAGATCGTCGAGCGTTTTCGTCTCGCCGACGTTATGCACGAGCGCACGGCAATTCTGCCCTATGGCAAGCAGCGGCTGCTCGAAATCGCGCTGGCCTTCGCCTGCCGTCCGCGCGTTCTTCTCCTCGACGAACCGGCCGCCGGCGTGCCGGAAGCCGAACGGCACGAGCTTCTTGCCACCATCGAGGCGCTGCCGAAGGACGTCACGGTGCTGTTGATCGAGCACGACATGGATCTCGTGTTTTCCTTTGCCGAACGCATTTCGGTGCTGGTCAATGGCGCGCTGTTTGTGGACGGCGCGCCTGATGAAGTGGCGCGCGACCCGCGGGTCAAGGCGGTCTATCTCGGCGAGGAGCTTAGTGCATGATCCCGAAAAGTGGGAACCGGTTTTCGGATAAGATCATGCGCAAACAAAATGTTAGGCGCACAGTAATTCAACTTAATCGGATCGCGCTCTAATGCCTGACCTGCTTGCCATCGAACGGCTGTGCGCCGGCTACGGTGAGGCCGTGGTGCTGTCCAACATTTCATTGTCGCTGCGCGAAGGCCAGGCCATCGCGCTGCTTGGCCGCAACGGCATGGGCAAAACCACCCTGATCAACACCATCGTTGGCGTGACCCGCTATTTCGGCGGCACAATCGCGCTCGACGGCGCCGACATCACCGCGCTGCGGCCCGATCAACGCGCCCATGCCGGCATCGGCTGGGTGCCGCAGGAGCGCAACATTTTCAAATCGCTGACCGTGCACGAGAACCTCACTGCGGTGGCGCGGCCCGGCCGCTGGAGCACCGACAAGGTCTATGCCTTGTTTCCGCGGCTCGCCGAGCGGCGGCAAAATCTCGGCAATCAGCTTTCCGGCGGCGAGCAGCAAATGCTTGCGGTCGGCCGCGCGCTGGTGCTCAATCCGCGCGTCATGCTGCTCGACGAACCGCTCGAAGGGCTGGCGCCGATTATCGTCGAGGAACTGCTGGCGGCGCTGCGCCGCATCATCCGCGAGGAAGGTATGTCGGCCATTCTGGTCGAGCAGAATGCCAAGAAGATCCTGGGCGTCACCGATCACGCCATCATCGTCGAACGCGGCGCCGTCGTGCATGCCGCCGACAGCGCCACGCTGGCCGCCGACCGCGCCGCGCTTGAGACTCATCTCGGCGTGACCGATCAAGGAC